>JACCWJ010000025.1 GCA_013697705.1 Gammaproteobacteria bacterium
AGATGGTGATGCCAGGAGACAATGTAACGGTAATCGTAACATTGTTGGCGCCAATAGCGATGGAAGATGGCTTACGTTTTGCAATTCGCGAAGGTGGTCGTACAGTGGGTGCTGGTGTAGTAACAAAGGTTGTTGAGTAATCCTATGATAAAGAACCAAAAAATTCGTATCCGTTTGAAAGCATTTGATCATAAACTGCTTGATAAAGCGGCTAAAGAAATTGTTGATACGGCAAAAAGAACAGGCGCAAGAGTCAATGGGCCTATCCCATTGCCAACTCGGCAGCAAGCATTTAGTGTTCTGATTTCTCCTCATAAGGATAAGGACGCACAGGATCAATTTGTAATTCGCACACATAAGCGAGTTCTGGATATTATCCAACCTACTGATAAAACAGTTGATGCATTGATGAAACTGGATTTATCAGCAGGGGTGGATGTTCAAATTAAGGTAGATTAATTGAACAATAGATAAAAGCCTTGATTGCTAGCAATCAAGAATCATGTTTAGTGAATCGAATAAGCGATATCTATAGAGGTTACAAAAATGCCAATTGGATTAGTCGGTCGGAAATGTGGGATGACACGACAGTTTACAGAAGATGGTAATTCTATCCCGGTTACGGTGATAGAGATTACTCCTAATCGTGTCGCTCAAATTAAAACAAGCGAAAATGATGGCTATCGTAGTTATCAAATTACTACAGGCGCAAAAAAACCTAGCCGAGTGACTAAGCCTTCGGCCGGTCATTTTGCAAAGGCTGGCGTAGACGCGGGCACAGGTTTGTGGGAATTTCGTTTAGAAGAAAGTGAGGGGGAAGATATCGCTGTGGGTTCAGAACTCAAAGTGGATATTTTTGAGCCTGGTCAAAAAATAGATGTGACAGGTATTTCTCGCGGAAAGGGTTTTGCAGGTGCGGTTAAAAGGCACAATTTTAGAACTCAAGATGCTACTCACGGTAATTCTCGATCACACCGTGCGCCAGGATCTATTGGTCAAAACCAATCGCCGGGTCGTGTATTCAAAGGTAAAAAGATGGCTGGGCATTTAGGTAATAAACGTTGCACTATGCAGAATCAAGAAGTAATTAGAATCGACGTTGAGCGCAATATACTGTTAGTAAAGGGAGCAGTTCCCGGAGCTCCAGGTAGTATGGTTATCATTCAACCTTCAGTAAAGACAAAGAGAGGGGGTGAATAATGGAGTTAGGAGTTCTGACCGCTGACGGTAAAGAAAGTAAAGTTACTGTTTCAGACGCAAATTTTGGGGTTGAATTTAACGAAGGGTTGGTGCACCAAGTAGTGACTGCTTATATGGCGGCGGCGCGTGCTGGCACAAGTGCACAAAAAAGTCGTTCAGATGTAAGGGGCGGTGGTAAAAAACCATGGCGTCAAAAAGGTACAGGTCGTGCCAGAGCAGGAACAATCCGTAGTCCAATATGGCGTTCAGGCGGGGTTACATTTGCTGCACGTCCAAGAAGCTATGCCCAAAAAGTGAATCGTAAAATGTATCGAGCGGCTTTTAAGGCAATATTGTCTGAGCTAGTACGTCAGGAACGGTTAACGGTGATTGACGAGATTAAAATTGCAAATCCAAAAACGAAAGAATTGGTTAACAAATTAAAACAACTTAACATCGAGACAAGTGTGTTAATTGTAACAGAAAAGATGGACGCCACTTTAGAATTAGCTGGCCGCAATATTCATACAATTGGGATTTGCCAATCAAGCGAGATCAATCCAGTTAGTTTGATACAGTTTGAACAAGTATTAATAACGGCTGAGGCGTTGAAAAATCTTGAGGAGAGATTGGTATGAACGAGCAAAGAATATTAAAAGTGTTACTTTCTCCCCATATTTCAGAGAAATCAACAATTGCTAATGAAAATAATCAGTACGTATTTAAAGTAATAAAAGACTCAACCAAGCCTGAAATCAAACAGGCAATTGAAAAATTATTCAATGTCAAAGTTGTGTCAGTCCAGGTAGTTAATTTAAAACCTAAGAAAGTGCAATTTAAGCGAATGGAAGGCACGCGCAAAGCTTGGAAAAAAGCCTATGTTCGATTGGCGGATGGTAGTCAAATTGACTTTACTGGTGGACAAGCATAGGAGAATATTTGATGGCAATTCAAAAACCAAATCCAACGTCCCCAGGTCGTCGGTCAGCAATTAAAATCGTAAACCCTGATTTATATAAGGGTAAGCCACATGATGCTTTGCTAACGCCAAAGATTAAAATTAATGGTCGTAATAATCAGGGGCGAATTACGGTTCGTCATCGTGGGGGCGGTCATAAGAAACAATATCGATTAGTCGATTTTAAAAGAAACAAAGATGGTATTGTTGGTAAAGTTGAGCGGATTGAATATGATCCAAATCGAAGTGCACATATTATATTAGTATTATACGCGGATGGCGAAAGACGTTATACTATTGCGCCTAAAGGGTTACAGGCGGGTTCGGAAATAATTTCTGGAGCAGACGCCCCGATAAAAGTAGGTAATTGTTTACCACTTCAAAATATCCCAGTGGGCTCAATGATCCACTGCATAGAATTAAGACCTAATAAAGGCGCTCAGTTAGCGCGAAGTGCGGGCGCTGCGGTTCAGTTGGTCGCAAGAGAAGGTGAATATTGTTTATTACGTTTGCGTTCAGGGGAATTACGAAAGGTTCTCTCAACATGTCGTGCGACAATTGGAGAGGTTTCAAACTCTGAGCACAATCTGCGTTCATTAGGAAAAGCGGGCGCTAGTCGCTGGAGAGGTCGAAGACCTACCGTGCGAGGGGTTGCCATGAATCCAATCGATCACCCACATGGTGGTGGTGAAGGGCGTACTTCTGGAGGGCGACATCCTGTTAGTCCAACAGGTGTACCTACCAAGGGTTACAAAACACGCAAAAATAAACGCACTAAAAAAATGATAGTTCGTGATCGTAGAAAATAGTATAGAGAGGTATTAAAGTGCCACGTTCAATTAAAAAAGGACCATTCGTGGACCACCACTTATTAAAAAAAGTGGACGAAGCTGTTGCAGTTAGTAGCAAAAAACCCATTAAGACGTGGTCTCGCAGGTCAATGATTATGCCTGAAATGTTAGGTTTAACGATTGCGGTTCATAATGGTAAAAATCATGTTCCCGTATTTATTACTGAAAATATGGTTGGCCATAAATTGGGCGAGTTTGCTTTAACCAGAACTTTTCGCTCTCATTCGGGCGATAGAAAAGCAGTGAAGAAAAAGGGGGAATAGTAAGTGTCTGAAGTCGCGGCAATATTAAAACATGCGAGAATTTCTCCACAAAAGGTAAGACTAGTTGCGGATCAAATCCGTGGCAAAAGTGTTGCCATGGCGAGTGATATTCTTACTTTTAGCAATAAAAAAGCAGCTGCTTTGATTAAGAAGGTTTTAGATTCTGCCATCGCAAACGCGGAGCACAATGAAGGTGCTGATATTGATGAACTAAAAGTGTCCAAAATATTCATCGATCAAGGGCCAACATTTAAGCGCTTGCACGCAAGAGCAAGAGGGCGCTCCGATCGCATTTTAAAGCGCACTTGTCACATCACTGTGATGGTATCAGATAATTAATCAGAGAGGACGGCATGGGTCAGAAAGTTAATCCAGTAGGTATACGATTAGGCATCATTAGAGAATCAAACTCAAAATGGTATGCTGATAAAGGCAACTATGCAAAGTACCTTAATGCAGATTTGAGAGTGCGAGCATTTTTAATAGACAAGCTTGCTAATGCTGCAATAAGTAAAATTGAGATAAAAAGGCCAGCTAAAAATGCCTTAATCACTATTGACGCTGCTCGTCCTGGCGCCATTATTGGTAAGAAAGGCAATGCAATTGATGAGCTTCGAGAAGATATCAAGAAGTTAATGGGCGGAGTACCTGTTCACATCAATATTGTTGAAATTAAGAAGCCTGAATTAGATGCCAGACTAGTTGCGGTGAGCGTTGCTCAGCAATTAGAGCGGCGTGTTATGTTTAGAAGAGCTATGAAAAGAGCTGTTCAGAATGCGATGCGCGCAGGGGCTCAAGGGATCAAAATAACGGTAAGCGGACGTCTGGGCGGTGCTGAAATAGCAAGAACAGAATGGTATCGAGAAGGTAGGGTGCCCTTACATACTTTTAGAGCGGATATTGATTATTCAACCGCTTCAGCCCATACCACCTATGGGGTAATTGGGGTTAAAGTATGGATTTTTAAAGGCGAAGTAATTGGTTCTGAAGCAGAGAACGAAGGTAGCAAAGAAACTGCTTAACTGTTTCTGGCTATATGTCAGAACGTGACTGACGCGGATACGGTAGCCGCAGAAAATTAGAGGAATTAGATAATGTTACAACCGAAACGTACTAAATTTCGTAAACAATTTAAAGGTCGAAATCGTGGCCTGGCAAATCGTGGCAGTAAAGTCAGTTTCGGCGAATTTGGCTTAAAAGTAGCTGAAAGAGGTCGAATCACGGCGCGTCAAATTGAAGCTGCAAGACGTACAATTTCAAGAGCGATTAAACGTGGTGGCAAAGTTTGGATTCGTGTATTCCCAGACAAACCAATAACACAAAAGCCATTAGAAGTTCGGCAGGGTAAAGGTAAAGGTAACGTTGAGTATTGGGTGGCACTTGTTCAGCCAGGCAAAGTCCTTATTGAAATTGAGGGCATATCTGAAGAAGTTGCTCGAGAGGCATTCACACTTGCTGCAGCTAAATTACCATTGCGTACAATTTTTGTTAAAAGAACGGTGATGTAATGAATTCAAATGAATTAAGAGAAAAATCTGTTGCAGATTTAAATAACGAGCTAACTGCATTGTTGCGTGAACAATTTAACTTAAGAATGCAAGGTGGGTTAGGCAAGGCGCCCAGGCCGCATTTGTTTAAAAAAGTGAGACGAACAATTGCACAAGTTAAAACGATTCTTAGAGAGAAGACGGAGCAATAATGGCTGAAGCAGAAAAATTAGCTCGCGCCCTGGTGGGTGTAGTAGTAAGTAACAAAATGACTAAAACAATTGTTGTCAAAGTCGAGCGTAAAATTAAACATCCTGTGTATGGTAAATATATTAAAAAGAGTAAAAATTATCATGTTCATGATGAAGAAAACCGCTGCTCAATTGGTGACACTGTTCAGATTATAGAGTGTCGACCTATGTCCAAAACTAAAAGTTGGATGCTCGAAAAGGTTATTGAACAAGTAGCCCAAATTTAGTGCTTAATTTGGTGAAAAATTTTGTCTGATAAAAAAGAAATGGTACAATCTAAAGTCTTTGCCTCGCGCGAAGATCGAATTGGAGGCTGGAATTAAATGATTCAAATGCGATCACGGCTTGATGTGGCGGATAATAGTGGCGCCCGTCAGGTTATGTGCATTAAAGTGCTAAAGGGCTCAAAAAGACGCTACGCAAATGTAGGGGATGTAATAAAAGTCAGCATAAAAGAAGCAATACCGCGCGGAAAGGTCAAAAAAGGTGATGTTATGTTTGCCGTTGTTGTTCGCACAAGAAAAGGTGTGCGAAGACAAGATGGCTCATTAATTCGTTTTGATGACAATGCAGTAGTACTGCTTAATAATCAACTTGAGCCAATTGGAACTCGTATTTTTGGTCCCGTTTCACGTGAATTGAGGGCGGAATTTATGAAGATAATATCATTGGCCCCAGAGGTTTTATAAGAGAGATTGTGTCATGTCGATGCGTAAAATTAAAAAAGACGATACCGTTATTGTTACCGCAGGTAAAAATAAAGGTATGAAAGGTAAAGTTTTAAAGGTACTAAAAGAAGCGGTGATTGTTGAAGGCGTGAATGTGATTAAAAAGCATATCAAGCCCAACCCGGCTAAAGGTGTGCAAGGTGGTATTAAAGAACAAGAAGCAGCAATACATTGCTCTAATGTAGCACTGATTAACCCCGCAACAAATCAACCTGAAAAAGTAGGTATTAGGTTTTTAGAAGATGGACGTAAAGTGCGTTATTTTAAATCTAGTAACGAAGTCATCGATATTTAACGGGGTAAGAGATAGATGGCCACATTTCAAAAATTATATCAGGATACAGTGCGTAATAAGCTAATGGAGCAATTTAGCTATAAAAGCATTATGCAAGTTCCTAAAGTGCAAAAAATTACCCTTAACATAGGGCTTGATGCAGCAGCTGACAAAAAAGTATTGGCAAACGCGATTTCAGATTTAACTTTGATTGCAGGTCAGAAAGCTGTCCCAACCATGGCTCGAAAATCTATTGCAGGTTTTAAGATTCGTGAAGGCTGGCCGATCGGTTGTAAGGTAACCTTGCGTGGTGAACGCATGTTTGAAATGCTTGAACGTTTGGTTTGCTACGTGTTCCCACGAATTCGCGATTTTCGTGGTTTTAGCCCTAAAGGTTTTGATGGTCAAGGTAATTATAACCTTGGAATTAAAGAACAGATTGTTTTTCCTGAAATAGATTATGACAAGATTGATGCTATTCGTGGATTAAATATCGCGATAACAACGAGTGCCAAGACAGATCAAGAGGCACGAGCATTGTTATCTGCATTTAAATTTCCGTTTAAGGAATGAGGTTATAAATGGCTAAAAGAAGTATGGTTGCCCGAGAACGTGTGCGTGAAAAAGAATCAGCTCGCGCATATAAACCTAGACAAATTTTAAAAGATATTATTAATAGTCACACTGCTTCTTATGAAGACAAATTAGAGGCTGTTAAGAAATTGAATAAGAGAACACGAGACGAAAGTCCTTCTCGTCACCAAAGACGGTGCGAGCAATGTGGTAGACCTCGTGCGGTCTATCGTAAGTTTGCTCTTTGTCGTATACATCTAAGAGAAGCTGCAATGCGCGGCGATGTTCCTGGTTTAGTTAAGGCCAGTTGGTAGTTTAATACCTTTTCCGCCAATTTCATTGATGAAAAACAATGGTATCAGGTGGAGTAGGTATTTCTAATTAAGTTTACTGAGGATTTAAAATCAATGAGTATCTCAGATCCAGTTGCAGATATGTTAACACGTATTAGAAATGCACAAGCTGTTGGTAAAAAACAGGTTAAAATGCCTTGTTCAAAACAAAAGATTGCTATTGTTGAAGTGCTGAAAAATGAAGGCTTTGTCAATAGTTTTGATGTGATTGAAGAAAATGGTAAAAGAACATTGGATGTTTCTTTGAAATATTATAATGGTAAGCCTGTTATCGATAAAATAAAGCGTGTAAGCCGTCCTGGATTACGTGTTTATGTGGGTAAAGCAGATCTTCCAAAGGTTATGAGTGGGTTAGGAGTGGCAATTATTTCAACTTCTAATGGCGTTATGAGTGATCGCGCTGCTCGAAAGGCAGGTCAGGGCGGTGAAGTTATATGTTATGTGAGTTAGGAGTTTGGGATGTCTAGAGTAGCGAAAAACCCCATTAAACTGCCATCGGGTGTATCAGTCACGTTTAATGGCAATAAAATAAATATTAAAGGCAGTAAGGGCAGCCTTGAGCGGAATATACACGAAGCCGTCTCAGTTAAACTTGAAGATGATACTATGTATTTCGAGCCTAAGTCTGACCTTGTAACCGCTAATGCTCTAGCGGGCACTACCCGAGCTGTTGTGAACAACATGGTTAAGGGTGTTAGTGAAGGTTTTGTCAAAGAATTGCAACTGGTGGGTGTGGGATATAAAGCGCAATCAAAAGGCAATATCTTAGGTTTAACATTAGGACATTCTCATCCAATTAATTATGATGTCCCTCAGGGCATAACTATTGAAACACCTACTCAAACAGAAATAGTTGTTAAAGGTGTTGATAAAGAATTGGTCGGCCAGGTATGCGCTGATATTATTGCTTATCGTAAACCCGAACCTTATAAAGGAAAGGGCGTGCGATATAAAGGTCAACAGATCATACTTAAAGAGGCTAAGAAGAAGTAATGGATAAGAAAGCTGCTAGATTAAGACGTGCCAAACGTACTCGTGCACGCATTCAACAACTTGATGTTAATCGATTATGCATACATCGAACGCCACGCCATATTTACGTGCAGGTCATTGCACCAAATGGTAAGGTTTTAGCTAGTGCATCTACTTTAGATAAATCTATCAAAGCAGATGTGACTTATGGTGGAAATGTCGCGGCTGCAAAACATATTGGCAAAATTATTGCTACACGCTGCCAAGAAGTGGGTGTCACAAAAGTCGCGTTTGATCGATCTGGATTTAAGTATCATGGTCGCATACAAGCACTTGCAGATGCTGCCCGTGAAAATGGTTTACCGATATAAAGGGTCTTAATAAATGGCAACTGAGAAAGAATTAGTCACGATAGAAAAAACGGATAAGTTAGTTTACGTAAACCGTACTTCTAAGGTCGTTAAAGGTGGTAGAAAATTTAGCTTTTCAGCAATCGTAGTTGTTGGCGATGGAAATGGTGAAATTGGTTATGGCAATGGTAAGGCTAATGAAGTCCCTGCCGCTATTCAAAAAGCAATGGAGAGCGCCCGCCGTAATCGTGTTCGTATTGCAATGAAGGGATCAACCTTACAGCATGAAATTATTGGCCGACATGGAGCGACCAAAGTTTTTATGAAACCTGCATCTGATGGTACTGGTATTATTGCGGGTAGTGCAATGCGTGCTGTGTTTGAAGTAATGGGTATTAAAAATATACTCTCTAAAGTTATCGGCTCTAGTAATCCAATGAATGTGGTTAGAGCAACCATAAATGGGCTGACCAGTATGGCTACGCCTGAAACAATTGCCGATAAACGTGGCAAAACGGTTGAAGAGATTGTGGAATAAGTCATGAGCAAAATAAACGAATTAAATGTAACATTGGTGCGCAGTCTTTCAAAATGCTTAGAAAAGCACAAGGCTTGTGTGAAGGGCTTAGGCATTAAGCGCATAAATAGACCGGTTACGGTTATGGATACTCCAGAAAACCGTGGCATGATCAACAAAGTAGCATATCTATTAAAAGTAGAGGAAAAATAGCCATGTACCTCAATACATTGCAGCCTACACCAGGCTCTAAGAAAAAAGCTGTTCGCGTGGGTCGTGGTATCGGAAGCGGTATCGGTAAAACATGTGGCCGAGGTCATAAAGGTCAACATTCACGTGCTGGCGGTTATAGAAAAGTAGGTTTTGAAGGTGGTCAGATGCCATTACAAAGACGACTGCCAAAGTTTGGTTTTAAGTCGCGGAAGTCATTTGTTACCGCTGAGGTAAGGCTTCATGAATTATCAAAAGTAAAGGTTGACGTTGTTGACTTAGCAGCACTTAAAGAAGCTAATGTCATAAATGAACATATCAGATATGTGAAAATTATTGCCAAAGGCGAATTTACTCAAAAAATCACTGTTTCAGGTTTAAGAGTTACCGCTGGTGCGAAGAAGCTAATTGAAGCTGCAGGTGGTAAGGTTGAAGCATAATGTCTAAAGGAAAAATCGGCTCAGCCTTATCGCAAGGTGGGTTAGTTGAATTAAAAAGAAGACTTTTCTTTGTAGTCCTAGGTATTATAATTTACCGAATTGGTGCACATATTCCTGTTCCTGGAATTGACCCTCACAAATTAGCAGAACTATTCGCGCGGCATACCGACGGAATATTGGGTCAACTCAATATGTTCTCCGGTGGAGCATTGCTCAAACTGACTGTTTTTGCCTTGGGTGTAATGCCATACATATCTTCGTCTATTATTATGCAACTTTTCTCAGTGATGTCTCCTAAGTTGGAGCAATTAAAAAAGGAAGGTGAAGCTGGGCGTCGAAAAATTACCCAATATACCCGCTATGGTACTCTCGGTTTATCATTGTTCCAGGCCATAGGTATTGCTAAGTGGTTAGCGAGTCAAGGTATCGTCATTAATCCTGACTTTAGTTTTTATTTTATAGCTACCGTTACGTTGGTTACGGGTACAATGTTTTTAATGTGGCTCGGTGAGCAGATGACTGAGCGTGGTATCGGGAATGGTATTTCACTGATAATTTTTGCTGGTATAGTTTCGCGTTTCCCTGAAGCTATTGCACAACTGATCAATCGAGTTAAACAGGGACAGATGCAAGTCATTTCCCTCATAGCTTTAGTTGCTATTGTTCTCGCAGTTACTGCATTTGTGGTCTTCATGGAAAGAGCTCAGCGCAAAATTCCAGTGAACTATGCAAAACGCCAGCAAGGTCGCAAAATTTATGCTGCCCAAAGCAGCCATTTGCCTCTGAAAATCAATATGGCTGGAGTTATTCCACCCATTTTTGCTTCTAGTTTAATTATGTTTCCTGCTACCATAGCCCAGTTTTTCAGTACTGTGAAACATATGGGATGGTTACGGGACCTTAGTTTGGCTTTGGCAGTAGGCCAGCCACTTTATTTAATGTGTTTTACAGCGGCGATAGTATTCTTTTCGTTTTTCTACACGGCCTTAGTGTTTAATCCTAAGGAAACTGCGGATAATTTGAAGAAATCAGGAGGATTCATTCCTGGTATTCGCCCTGGTGATCAAACAGCTAATTACATTGATAAAGTGATGACACGACTAACATTAATCGGGGCAATTTATTTATCCCTTGTTGCTTTATTGCCCGAGTTCTTAATAACAACTTGGCATGTGCCCTTCTATTTTGGCGGCACTTCCTTATTAATTATTGTGGTTGTCATTATGGACTTTATAGCCCAATTACAAGCTCATATGATGACTTATCAATATGAGTCAATAATGAAAAAAGCAAATCTCAAAGGTCGTAATTTGGGGCTTTTACGTTAGCGAATAATTCACGCTAAACAGTTATTAACCGGAGAATTAAAGTGAAAGTTAGAGTTTCAGTTAAAAGAATATGTAGAAATTGTAAAGTTATACGGCGTAACCGAATTGTTCGTGTCATCTGTAAAGATGCACGTCATAAGCAACGTCAAGGTTAAATTATTCGTTAAACTTCTTAGAGTGCGCGGTCAATGTTGATTTTTTCAGCCTAGAGCGTTATCCTAAGCAGCTTTTTTATAGACGGTTCTAAGTTTTTGTGCGGAGATTAAATTAAATGGCAATAGCTCGAATTGCAGGTGTTAACATTCCAGTTAATAAGAATGCAGATATCGCTTTAACCGCGATCTTTGGTATTGGTAGACAGACTGCTATAGCAATCTGCGAGAAGGTGGGCATTGACCCCCTTACTAAGGTGAAGAATTTGACAGAATCTGAGCTCGACACAATTCGTGCCGAAATCGGAACTTATACAATTGAAGGGGATCTTCGTCGCGAAATATCAATGAATATTAAACGACTAACAGATCTTGGCTGTTATCGTGGGATACGTCATCGTCGCGGTTTACCGTTACGTGGTCAACGCACTAGAACTAATGCGCGTACTCGTAAAGGTAAAGCGAAACCTGTACGTAAATAAAAGCACTTGGGAAAAATTGAAATATGAACAAGCGAAAAAGATCGAAATCACATGTGTCCCACGGGCAGGCACATATAACTTCAAAGTTTAATAATACAATCATTACCCTAACTGATGCTCAAGGCAATGTTATTGCTTGGTCAAGTGCAGGTAGTTGTGGATTTAAAGGATCACGGAAAGGCACTCCTTTTGCGGCTCAGGTAGCAGCTGAAAAAGCAGCCAAAAAGGCTAAAGAGATATGTGGTCTGACTTATATAGAAGTGTATGTTCAAGGTCCAGGTTCTGGTAGAGAAGCTGCTATTAGAACATTACGTACCTGTGATCTTATTGTAGAACAAATTGTTGACGTGACACCTATTCCCCACAATGGTTGTCGGCCGTCTAAAAAGCGTCGTGTGTAGGAGATTATTTTAAATGGCAAAATACGTAGGTCCTAAGTGGAAATTACAGCGTAGAGAAGGTACAAATCTATTCCTTAAAAGTGGTCTTCGCGAAGAAACAAAGGGCAAAAAATTAACCACTCCTCCAGGGCAACATGGGGCAAAACGTGGACGCTTGACGGATTATGGTAGTCAGCTTCGAATGAAGCAAATGATTCGTCGTTACTATGGCGTATTAGAAAAGCAATTTCGTGGTTGCTATCACAAAGCAGACCGGATGAGAGGCTCCACAGGTGAAAACCTATTAAAAATACTAGAATCTAGATTAGATAATGTTGTTTATCGAATGGGTTTTGCGTCAACACGTGCTGAAGCAAGACAGATAGTTAATCATAAAGCTATCATCGTAAACGACAAGGTTGTGAATATTCCTTCTTATTCTGTAAAACCTGGCGATGTTGTTGAAGTGAGAGAAAAAGCTAAGCAACAGCTGCGAATTTTAGCAGCGCTTGATTTAGCTAAACAGCGAGAGTCAGCAGAATGGTTAGAGGTAAACACAAAAGAATTAAGCGGCCAATTTAAGGCCTACCCCGAATTAACTGATTTGCCAACCGAATTCAAAGTTAATATGGTAGTAGAGCTTTACTCGAAGTAGAGGTAGTAATATGCAGGATATTTATACATCATTTTTGACGCCGCACACTATTAAAGTGCAGTCAATGAGTCCCACCCGTTCTGTTATAACACTCGAACCATTCGAACGTGGTTTTGGTAATACTCTCGGGTATATGATACGAAGAGTCGGATTATCATCAATGCCGGGTGCTGCAGCCACTGAGGTTCATATAGAAGGTGTGCTTCATGAATACAGTACGATTAAAGATGTTCGTGAAGATGTAGTTGATATTCTTCTGAATCTTAAAGGTATTGCTTTTAAATTACTGGGACGTGATGAGGTCACATTAATACTGCACAAAAAAGGCGCTGGCCCGGTTACTGCAGGCGATATTAAATTAGAGCACGATGTTGAAATAATGAATCCTGAGCATGAGATTGCTCATCTTACTAAAGATGGCGAATTGAAAATGACCTTAAAAGTTGTGACTGGCAGAGGCTATGTGCCTGCCAATCAGTCTCGGCAAGAAGGCAAACCAGTAGGTCGTTTACAATTGGACGCTTCTTTTAGTCCAATTAAGAAAATGGCGTACCAAGTTGAGAATGCGCGGGTTGAAAATCGCACAGACTTAGACAGATTGATTATTGAGCTCGAAACTAACGGCACATTGGATCCAGAAGAAGCCATTCGTCGTTGTGCAACTATATTGCAACATCAACTTGCTTCTTTTGTAGAGTTAAAGCATGAAGAGCAAAAGTCTGCTCATTCCGAAGAAGAAGAGATCAATCCAATTTTATTGCGTCCTGTGGATGATCTTGAATTAACGGTTCGTGCTGCAAACTGCCTCAAAGCAGAAAATATATATTATATTGGGGATTTGGTTCAGCGTACTGAAAATGATCTTTTAAAGACGCCAAATTTAGGTAAAAAATCATTGCTTGAAATCAAGAATGTCTTAGCTTCTCGTGGGCTAAGCTTGGGTATGAGATTAGATAACTGGCCTCCATCCAGTGTTCAAGATAAAGATAAAGAGTAGGAACAACAATGCGACATCGTAAAAGTGGTAGAAAACTTAATAGAAATAGTAGTCATCGTAAAGCAATGTATCAAAACATGGTTGTTTCATTGCTTACACACGAACTTATCAAAACCACGCTGCCAAAAGCTAAAGAACTGCGTCGTGTTGCTGAGCCAATTATCACCTTAGCAAAAGAAGATAGTGTTGCTACACGAAGGTTAGCGTTTAATCGACTTAGAAATAAAGAAATCATGGACAAACTCTTTACCAATCTTGGTCCACGTTTCAAGAATCGTCCAGGCGGGTATTTGCGTATTATTAAATGTGGCTTCCGCCCCAGTGATAAAGCGCCAATGGCGTTAGTGGAGCTAGTTGATCGTAATGTCGACTAAGTAGTCAAACCATTCTTCTGCCCTTCGGCACTTTATTTTCCTTTATCAATAAGACTTGAATCCAGGATTTCCTGGATTCGCTCTTATTGAGAATTCTAAAGTTATTCTTATTTGCTATCAAAAAAGGCTTCGATGTTATAGCGGTTTGGGTTTCCTTGATTTCACTTTGTTGCATCAAGGCTACATTTGGGGATGTGTTTCAATTAATCCTTTTTGGGGGCGGCATAATACGTTTTTGTATACTATGGTCTTACTTCTTGAACTCCATTGCTTTTAGCTAAATCAGTTACATAGATTGTTACAGGGTCGATCATTGCTACTTTAAATCCATGGCTGTTTATCTACCAGTAAATCACTATCTTTGCCGCCAGTCTGCTGTGTAGATTTGGGTTCAAGTAACATTACATGTACTTCTTCATCGGCGACAGGTTTGTGTTCGACACCTTTCGGTACGATATAAAATTCGCCTTCATTTAGAGTTATAGAGCTATCTCTAAATTCAATCCGTAACGTACCTTTCACGACCAAAAACAATTCATCTTCATTTTCATGGCTATGCCACATAAACTCGCCGTTAAACTTCGCAAGTTTAACGTACTGACCATTAAGTTCTCCAATAATCTTTGGAGCCCAGTAATCATTAAAAAGAGCAAATTTTTCTGATAAATTAACTTTTTCCATAAAAGCCTCTCTTATTGAGAATACAAACGACTAACTGTCATAAATAATAAAAAGCCCGCTACAATGCGGGCTTATAAGGAATAGAACTAACAATATTTTATTGTTTTAGAACGGAATATCGTCGTCAAAGTTATCATGTGTTGTGGATTCAGGGTGGGGGATATTAGAAGAGGCCGGTTCGAAATCATCATTAGTGGTGGGTGGATGATTTGCAGGGCTTCCAGTAGCTGAATTGCGACTATCTAATATATGCATTTCATTGGCTATAATCTCGGTAGTGTATCGTTCCACGCCATTTTTGTCAGTCCATTTACGGGTTCTCAATGTGCCTTCAACATAAATTTTGGAGCCCTTGCGTAGGTATTCACCTACAATTTCTGCTAGACGGTTGAAGAATACAACACGGTGCCATTCAGTTCTATCTTGCAATTCGCCGGATTGTTTATCGCGCCAGGTTTCACTTGTAGCTAAATTTACGTTTGCTACTGCGCTACCACTAGGGGTGTAACGAACTTCGGGGTCATTACCAAGATTTCCAATTAAGATGACTTTGTTGACACCTCTAGCCATTTGCTATCTCCTAATATACTTTGCGAATTGATGAACACTAACTTTAATTCAAATAACCAGATACTGACCTAAAACGTACTATTGAAGCGCAGAAAGAACCCGCATGCAAGTATTAAATAGCAGGGGATTGGTCAGTATTTAACCTTATGAAAGACATTCAGATATAGCCTTATTTTATGATTCGTTCTGCAAAACGCAATACCGTACTTTTGAAAACCCCAAAAAACATAACCATAAGCCACAAAGTACGCTGCAATAATAAAAAATAAAAGCATCGTTATAGTGGCTGCGAATTAATCCTGCGAAAACTCCCCCGATAAAAATACCCATAAATTGAAAGGTGGAGAATATACCCATAGCACTTCCTCTATGAAGCGGGGGCGCAATTTTTGAAACCAGGGAGGGTAATAACGCCTCCAATAAGGTGAAGCCAAAAAAGAAGCAAAATAAAGCCATAATCATGACATTTTTAATAGTTGGAAATCCGAAGAATAGAAATTCAGCAACGGCCAATGCTAACACTCCTAAAACTAAGGAATGTTTAATCAGATGTTTTTTTTCAGCAATAATTAGAATGGGAAGAGTGATAGCAAATCCAGCAAATAAGACGGGCAAATAAATTTTCCATTGGGCATTAGAAGTGATGCCCCATTGAGAAAAAAATAAAGGAATCGCGACAAAACTTGCGGTTAAAATGGCATGCAACACTAAGATGCTGATGTTAAAGAAAAGAAAGTCATCTTGTTTGAAGAGTGATTTTATAATTCGACTCAGAGGTTGCTTACTTTGTGTTGGCAGCGAAGTGGGGGGGAGAAAAACATATTGAATCAGAATTCCAAATAGCGCGAATAGCGCTGTTAACCAAAAAATACCTGATAAATGTACCCAACTATTAATAAGGGGACCCAAGACCATTGATAGAGCAAAAGAAATCCCAATGGTAATACCCATGAGAGCCATTGCCTTAGTGCGATTTTCCACGCTGGTGACATCAGCCGCATATGCCATGAGGGTGCTTCCAATAGCGCCGGAACCTTGTAGGGCACGTCCTAATATCAAAATATAAATATTATGTGTTAGGGCGGAAATGATACTTCCTAATGCTAAAATGAGCAGGCCAAAAGTGATAATGGGTTTGCGACCCCAGCGGTCAGAAAGCGTGCTTAAGGGAAATTGAAGTAGTGCTTGGGTCAGGCCATATATGCCAAGTGCAATCCCAATTAGAAAAGAACTACCTTGATTGAACTGCGGAGCATAGACAGTGAATACGGGGTAAATCATAAAAAGACCTAGCATTCGAAATGAAAGAATGGACGCCAGAGATACGATGGTGCGGCTTTTGCCCATAAATTACTCCGCATGGTGTGCCTTGTAGAGCCATCTTCATTTCGATGTTTCAGACAAAAGGCCTGTGGGTTTTTGCTAAATTTGGGGATATATGATAGCGTATTTGTTTTAGAATTAGAATACATTCTCATCCAGACTCGCTCTGGTTTTTTTGTTATAATTTTTTTATTTCAGTGAAAATTCTATGCAAAATATTTCAATCCGCGGTGCACGTACACATAATTTGAAAAATGTAGATGTTGATTTGCCTCGTAATCAATTAATTGTAATAACAGGTTTATCTGGATCTGGGAAGTCTTCGCTCGCGTTTGATACTCTCTATGCAGAGGGTCAGCGACGTTATGTAGAATCGCTTTCTGCTTATGCGAGACAATTTCTCTCAGTAATGGAGAAACCCGATGTTGATCTTATTGAAGGGCTATCACCTGCAATATCTATTGAACAAAAAGCAGCATCGCATAATCCCCGGTCAACAGTAGGCACGATCACTGAAATATACGACTATCTTAGACTTCTATATGCGAGGGTGGGTGAACCACGCTGTCCTTTGCATCACCTGCCATTACAAGCTCAAACCATTAGTCAGATGGTTGATACCGTTTTATCTCTTCCCGAAGGAACAAAATTAATGCTTTTGGCACCGATTGTTCATGAACGGAAAGGAGAACATCTCCAGGTCTTTGAACAACTTCGTAGGCAAGGATTCGTAAGAGCGAGGATTAACGGTAAAATAGAAGAATTAGAAAACCCACCCAAGCTCGAACTCCGTAAAAAACACACTATCGAAGTGGTGGTTGATCGCATTAAAGTTAGAGAAGATCTACGGCTTAGACTGACAGAATCATTTGAAACAACACTGTCACTTTCAGAGGGTCTGGCCAAAATTGCCTACCTTGAAGAGAAAGGACCTGAAACGGTTTTTTCGGCTAATTTTGCCTGTGCACAATGCGGATATAGTATTTCGGAATTGGAGCCAAGGTTGTTTTCATTCAATAATCCAGTGGGGGCTTGTCCTACTTGCAATGGGCTGGGTGTTAAACAATTTTTTGACGAACATAAAATTATCGTAGATGAAAGTTTGAGTTTGGCAGAAGGGGCAATTCGGGGCTGGGATAGACGCAATTTTTATTTTTTTCAAATCTTAAAATCGCTGGCGAAGCATTATCGATTTAGTATTGAAAATCCATTCCAAAAATTAAATTCTAAAATCAAAAATATTTTACTTTTTGGTAGCGGTGATGATGATATTGATTTCTATTTTGTAAATGAACGTGGCAAGGTAATTCATAAGGTACATCCTTTTGAAGGCGTTATTCCAAATATGGAACGTAGATATAGAGAAACTGAATCGGCATCTGTCCGCGAAGATCTAGGCCGTTATCTTACAACAAGTGCTTGTAATGATTGTGGGGGTACTCGGCTACGTTCAGAAGCAAGAAATGTTTTTATTGGTGACAAAAATTTGCCTGAAATTGCAGATATGGCGATTGAGGATTCCAGTCGTTTTTTTAAAAAAATGAAACTCCCAGGTTGGCGGGGCAAAATTGCCCAAAAGGTATTAAAAGAAATAGAAAGCAGACTTAACTTTCTGGTTAGCGTGGGCTTAGATTATCTCAGCCTTAGTCGTAGTGCTGAGTCATTGTCAGGAGGCGAGACGCAGCGTATTCGCTTAGCCAGTCAAATCGGCTCCGGCCTGGTAGGTGTCATGTATATTCTTGATGAGCCCTCAATAGGATTACATCAACGCGATAATGAACGGTTATTAGAGACGCTTGTGCGACTGCGTAACTTAGGTAATACCGTAATTGTGGTTGAACATGATGAAGATGCTATTCGAAATGCTGATTTTGTTATTGATATAGGTCCGGGTGCCGGAGTTCATGGGGGCACGATAGTGGCAATGGGTAAACCCGCCGATATTATATCTAATCCTGCATCGCTCACTGGCCAATATTTATCAGGAAAGAGAAAAATTGAACTGCCCTTACAACGGTTAACGTTTGATCGTAAGCGTGTGTTGCGATTAAAGGGAGTACGCTGTAACAATTTAAAAAATGTCGATGTTGATATTCCAGTTGGGCTTATGACCTGTATTACAGGTGTTTCAGGCTCAGGCAAATCAAGTTTGATTAATGATACTTTATATCCTCTCGCCGCTACTGAGTTGAATGGTGCCACTACACTTGAACCGGGGCCTTATACGAGTATTACGGGTCTTGGTTTTCTAGATAAGGTAGTGGATATTGATCAAAGCCCTATCGGTCGAACTCCTCGTTCAAATGCTGCAACCTATACAGGTTTATTCACCCCTATTCGCGAACTTTTCGCGGGTACACCAGAGTCAAGGTCCAGAGGCTATACCGTCGGACGATTCAGTTTCAATGTGAGTGGCGGACGGTGTGAGGCTTGTGAAGGTGAGGGGGTGATCAAAGTTGAGATGCATTTCTTGGCAGATATTTATGTAACCTGCGATGTATGCAAGAGTAAACGCTACAATCGTGAAACATTAGATATCCGCTACAAAGATAAAAATATTTATGATGTCCTTTCTATGACGGTAGAAGAAGCGCGTCTCTTTTTTGATGCAATTCCTCAGATCGCACGAAAACTACAAACCTTAATCGAAGTGGGTCTCAGTTATATAACACTGGGACAAAGTGCCACAACGTTATCTGGAGGTGAGGCTCAACGTGTGAAATTAGCGAAGGAGCTTTCTAAACGAGGGACAGGAAACACACTCTATATACTAGATGAGCCAACCACTGGTTTACATTTTCATGATATCAAGCAATTACTTGAGGTATTACATCGATTAAGAGACCAGGGAAATACCATCCTTGTGATTGAACATAATCTAGATGTGATTAAAACAGCAGATTGGATAATTGATTTAGGTCCTGAGGGTGGAACTAAAGGAGGTCTAATCATTGCTGAGGGGACGCCTGAAGAGGTGGTGAAAAACAAAAAATCATACACCGGACGTTATTTAAAACCCTTACTCACTCAGGGAGCTTATGAAACTATACCAGAATAAAACCTTTGGCAGCATTCTGTTAATTGCAGGGACGCAAATTGGTGCCGGTATGTTGGCATTACCCATTACTACTGCGAAGGGCGGAATATTCAACTCCACATTACTTTTCATTCTAGCCTTTAGTTATATGTTACTGACCTTGTTTCTATTATTGGAAGCAAACTTGTATGAACAAAGTTATGAAGCCAATATTATCTCAATGTCTAAAAAGCGTCTGGGAACTATAGGCCAATTCATTGCTTGGTTTTCTTTTTTGTTTTTACTTTATTCGGTCGCTGCCGCTTATATTTCAGCGGGTGGCTCGCTTCTTGCGCCCATTATTCAAGGCGCCATTCATCATGGCAATGATAATTGGGGTACTCTTTTATTTATCATAATTTTTGGGACGACGGTTTTTTTTGGAGCCTGGTTGATTGATTATATCAATCGAATTTTAATGATAGGATTGATAGCTTCTTATTTAACCCTGCTTTTTTTTGTTATTCCCCATGTTGATTTCACACAAATTTCCGCAGGAAATCCAAAATATTTACTGGCAGCCGTTCCAGTCGTCGTATTGTCTTTTACTTCTCATATCATTGTCCCAAGTTTAAGAGCCTATTTAAAAAACGATATAGTGCAATTAAAGAGAGCTTTAATTATCGGGAGTATTGTACCTTTAATTTTTTACATCATATGGGAAATGCTCATTTTAGGTGTAATGCCTCTTAAAGGTGAGTTTGGATTAGCGCAAATTGCAAGTGGTCCTCATCCTGTTGCGTCTCTTGCTGAAGCATTACATTCGCATCTGGGGTTAACGTGGATTGCAGTAGGGGTGGGTAGCTTTTCTTTTTTTGCCTTAGTCACTTCTTTTTTAGGGGTGATATTGGCGCTAATGGACTTTTTAGCTGATGGCTTTCAAATTAAAAAAACTTTAGTGGGAAGAGCGTTATTATTCATGATCACCATTATCCCACCCTTAATTTTTGCACTTTTCTATCCATCGGGATTTGTTCTAGCATTAAGTTACGCGGGAGTTTTTGTCGCTATACTTTACGGTATCTTGCCTGTAATGATGATTTGGAAAGCGAGGTATCAAGAAAAAATTAAAGCCCCCTTTCAAATGCCGGGCGGAAAAGTCACGTTAATTATTTCTTTAGTAGGGGCGGTTATTGTCATACTTTTTCAGATTGCAGCGTCCTTTGAGTGGCTTCCCAAATAGGAATCGCTAAGCCAATTTGTCTCCAGTCTGTTGCATCAGCGTTTGCATCTCATCTTCAAACCCGAAATAGCTAAGGTCATTAACTCTATTGACTAAAAGCTTGCCGTTGAGATGATCTATTTCGTGTTGCACGACTCTAGCATGAAAACCACTTACTTCCCGTTCGAAAAAATTGCCGTGTTGATCATAACCTTCATAATGTATTTGCTTAAATCGATGAGCAAGCCCTCGTAACCCCCGCATACTCAAACAACCTTCCCAATCGGGATAATGTTCATCGCTTACAGGAACAAAACGCGGATTAATTAAAACAGTTTCTGGAATAGAGGTGGCATGTGGATAACGAGTAGAGTGATCAAATCCGAATACAACCACTTGCAGAGCAACCCCAATTTGCGGTGCGGCGATTCCAACTCCGCCATTCGATTTCATGGTATCAAAAAGGTCTTGTATTAATTGATATAATTCTGGGGTACTAAAAGCCTCTACAGGTTTGGCTTGTCCTGCTAGTAATGGATTGCCCATACGTACAATTTTTTTAATCATAATTCTCTAAGTGTAATCAATATGTTCGCGTGTTGGGCGAAATTCAATTTCCGGCCATCGCTCCTGGGTTAAATTTAAATTGATGTTAGTGGGAGCGAGGTAGGTTAGGTTATTCCCCACATCCAACGCTAAATTGTGTCCTAAATGTTGTTTGAATTCTTCTAGTTTTTTCTTGTTGTCAGAGTGTATCCAACGTGCAGTAGTGATCGACACTTCTTCATACTTACATTCCACGTTGTATTCATTTTTCAAACGATAGGCAACTACATCAAATTGTAAGACGCCCACGGCACCTAATATTAATTCGTTGGAATTAAGGGGTCTAAAAAACTGAGTTGCACCCTCTTCAGATAATTGTAATAAACCTTTTTGAAGTGCTTTTAGTTTTAAGGGGTCTTGAAGGCGGACTCGACGGAATATTTCAGGTGCAAAATAAGGGATGCCAATAAATTGCAATTCTTCTCCCTGGCTAAACGTATCCCCTATTTGTATCGTGCCATGATTATGTAAACCAATAATATCGCCGGGGTATGCCTCTTCTATATGCTCTCGGTCGCCGGCCATAAATGTTAGTGCATTCTGAATTTGAATATCTCGTTTATTGCGCACGTGCCGAATTTTCATTCCCTTTTGGTATTTACCCGAACAGACACGTAAAAAAGCAATTCGATCTCGATGTGCAGGATCCATGTTTGCTTGTATTTTGAAAACAAAGCCGGTGAAATTTTTCTCGCTGGGGTCCACTGTGCGAGTGGTAGTGGGTCTTGGCTGCGTACTAGGCGCGTAGGAAACGAATGTATCCAATAATTCTTTTACGCCGAAATTATTCATTGCCGAACCAAAAAATACTGGAGTTAATGAACCCGCTAGATAGGAAGCCTGATCAAAGGAGTGACTTGCCCCTGCGACGAGATTGATTTCTTCTCTTAAATTTTTTGCATCATCTTCGAGGCGTTGATCTAATTCTGGATTCTGTAAACCACTAATAATTAAACCGGCTTGTGCTTTTGAATTTTGGCCATGCTCATAAAAATGAAATTCATTGCGAAGAAGATGGTAAACACCTTTGAAACTCTTACCCATTCCTAAAGGCCAGGTGATTGGAGTACATTTAATTTTCAGAACTGATTCAATTTCATCTAAAAGCTCTAATGGGTCGCGAGTTTCCCGATCCATTTTATTGATGAACGTTAAGATGGGGATATTTCTAAGTCGACATACTTCAAGTAATTTGATCGTACGAGGTTCGACGCCCTTAGCCGCATCAATGACCATTAAAGCTGAGTCTACTGCAGTTAAAGTACGATAGGTGTCTTCCGAAAAATCTTCATGGCCGGGTGTGTCGAGCAGATTAATTACACAATCCTGGTATGGGAACTGCATGACAGAGGTGGTAACAGAGATTCCTCGCTGCTTCTCTAATTCCATCCAATCCGAAGTTGCGTGCCGGGAAGCTTTTCGACCTTTAACCGTGCCTGCTAATTGAATTGCACCACCAAATAATAATAATTTTTCAGTAAGGGTGGTTTTCCCCGCATCAGGATGAGAAATGATAGCAAAAGTTCTGCGTCGATTAATTTCGTTGAGTAGCTCAGTCATAATATCGATAATAGATGGTTAATGAAGGGCTAATATACTAAAAATCTACAGGAAGGTCGCATAAAATTTTGGGAACTATTCATACTTATTTAGAAGTTAGCGAGAACGTGTGGATTTGCGCTGAATTTCAGCGAATAGGCTTGGCAGAATTAAAATAGTAATCAAATAACTGTGGCTTACTAAAATACCCCGTTTATAATGTTTCTCTTTTAAAGAGACGACAATGACAATAAAGAATACCGATCGATTTCTGCGTGCCTTGGCAAGAAAACCTGTAGATTGTACCCCTGTTTGGATCATGCGACAGGCGGGCCGATACTTGCCTGAATACCGGGAGATTCGCAGCAAAAACAAAGAATTTCTAACGCTGTGTAAAACCCCCGAGCTGGCCTGCGAGGTTACCCTACAGCCTCTCAAGCGTTTTGCTTTAGATGCCGCAATTATTTTTTCTGATATTCTTACTATTCCTGATGCGATGGGGCTGGGTCTTTATTTCGAGACCAATGAAGGTCCTCGCTTCCTCAAGCCCATAAGAGATGCTCAAAGTATTGCCCAGTTACCCATACCTGACATGGAAAATGAGCTGTTGTATGTGATGGATGCCATAAGACTTGTTAGAAAAGAGCTTGATGGAAAAATCCCTTTGATTGGCTTTACTGGTAGTCCGTGGACGTTAGCAACTTACATGGTAGAAGGCGGCAGTAGTAAAAATTTTCATCTGGTGAAACGTTTTTTATTTACCGAGCCTCAAGCATTTAAGCAGTTATTAGATAAATTGGTTACAGCGATTAGTCTGTATTTGAAAGCACAAGCTGCAGCCGGTGCCCAAGCGCTTATGATTTTTGATACGTGGGGAGGAATATTAACCCCTCACGATTATCAAAATTTTTCTCTGAACCCAATGTCGAATATCATTCACAATGTTAAAAAAGATTTCCCTGAAGTACCTATTATTCTTTTTACTAAAAATGGCGGTCAATGGTTATCGTCAATGGTGAAAAGTGGGGCTGATGCCCTCGGTCTTGATTGGACTATTGACATCGGTCATGCACGTGAACAAGTCGGAGACAAGGTTGCATTACAGGGCAATATGGATCCCTCTATTTTATATGCATCCCCTGAACGGATCCGAGAAGAAGTAAGAAAAATTTTACATAGTTACGGACATGGCTCGGGCCATATCTTTAATTTAGGCCACGGAATTCATCCCGAGATTCCGCCTGAAAATGTTGCGGTGCTAGTAGATGCCGTACATGAATTCAGCCAGCCCTTGCATCAAGTTAAAGCCCAGTAAGAATAAGTCAATGGAATCATCCAAGGTAGCTGCACTCAATCCCATTACCATCTTGGCTGTGATTTTAATTGAAGGTTTTGTAACAATTGCGGTGGAAATGTTAACCATACGGCAACTTATAACTGTTGTCGGTAACAGTGTGATTATTACAAGTCTGATTATTGGGATTTTTTTACTTTTTCTTGCGTTTGGCTATTACCAAGGTGGTAACCACCGAGAAAATTATTTGCAGGTACTCAGAAACAATTTTACTTGGTCGAGTTTGCTTCTGGGTGTAGGTTTATCGTATCCCTTCATTCAATATTTCTTCTTTTATGTTTTTCAGTCACTTTCTTCAAATGCCTTGTTTGGGTTAATGCTATATTTATTTTTAGTTACAGCACCCCTCGTTTATTTATTAGGTCAAACAGTGCCTATCACCACTAATCTTTTTCGCCACGATCATCATGTGGGATCTATCAGTGGCAAGGTACTGGGTCTTAGCACTGTAGGATCATTTTTAGGGTCAGTATTGACAACCATCGTGTTGATGAATTTTTTTGGGGTGGCATGGACTGTTTTTTTTAATTTTGCATTATTATATATTTTAATTCTGTTGCTCACCAATTTTAGAAATAATTACATACGACTCTTTATTATAACCATGTTAGGCATCTTTGTTTTCCTGTTAAATGTCAGCATTGAAAAAAGTATTTTTGTCAAAACCAATAACTATGGAGATTATCAGATAGTTCAAAATACTATGGTTTCTCCTTTAGGCGTAGGCAATATGCTGAATATCAATAATTCTCCCAGCTCTTTTTTAACCGCTGAAAAAAAAGGGTTCGAATATATTGAATACATAAAGAAAATATTATTTATTGATCTCAAGTTTGTAGATAAAGATATCTTGGTTCTAGGTGCTGGGGGATTCACACTTTCAGCTCAATCTACCTTTGGTAACCACTTTTTATATGTGGATATTGATGGGTCGCTTCCTGAGACCGTTAAGCAGGGCTTCAATGATCAAATAAATGGCACATTCATTGCTGAAGATGCGCGTAAATTTTTAAAACATTCTCCTAAAAAATTTGATGCTGTGGTGTCTGATGTTTACAGTAGTCACTACACCATCCCTTTCCATCTATTAACACAAGAGTACTTTCAAAGTATTCAGCAGATCCTAAATCCAAATGGCGTGGCCATTTTTAATATCATTGCAAATCCTATGTTATATGATAGTTACTCCAAACGTGTTGATAATACAATACGTTCAGTTTTCAAAAATTGTATGACCGTGCCTATTCCTTACCATAATGGTGCTGCTAACATTATTTATATTTGTTCTGCGAAATCTATTCCGGATAAAACGGTATATACAGATAATCGCAATCCTTCTATGATCGATATTTTTAATAAACAAATGAGGTCTTAATGAAAAAGCGGCCACTCATTATAATCGGTTCTGGTTTAGCGGGGTACATGCTCGCGAAAGAATTCCGCAAACTGGACCCCAATTATCCGATGATGATGATCACCTCAAATGATGGTGCATTTTATTCCAAGCCACTGTTATCTACTTCGTTTACGGCTAAAAGAACAGCCACAAAAATTGCCACGGCTGATGTTGCTGCAATGTCTGAGCAACTTAAAATGGATATTCAAACCGCAACAACGGTTACAAAAATTAATACGACAGAGAAAATAGTAGAAACGTTAAGCGGTTCTTTCCCTTATGAAAAATTAGTCTTAGCCACGGGCTCTGCAATCATTAACGCACCGGTGCTAGGTGATGCGGTTGATAGCATTTTATCTGTTAATGACTTAGAAGATTACGCGAGATTTTGTGAGTTTGTAGCCGACAAAAAAAAAATAGCTATCCTCGGCGCTGGATTAGTGGGGTGTGAATTTGCTAATGATTTAGCTAATACAGGTCATGAAGTGCATGTTATTGATCCAGCATATTACCCCCTGCAAAGATTACTGCCTGAAAAAGTAGGCAGGGTGCTAGAAAAGGCACTGTCAGCCAGAGGAGTGAATTGGCACCTTGGAAAATTGGTATCAGAAATCAATCATCATCAGGAAAGTTACCATTTAATGCTTTCCCACCAAGAATTGTTAGAAGTCGAGGTGGTTATGTCGGCTATCGGACTCAGGCCGAATGTAGGTTTAGCTGAAGCGGCTGAGATAAAAACTAATTATGGGATCTTAGTCGATCGTTATTTACAAACCAGCCACCCAGATATTTACGCGCTAGGAGATTGCGCCGAAGTAGGGGGATTAGTCTTATTCTTTGTAGCTCCATTATTACGTTGCGCATCCGCATTGGCTAACACATTAGCCAATAATCCTACGGAAGTAGTTTATCCCGTGATGCCTGTTGTTTTAAAAACGCCTTCTTGTCCAATTGTGATTGCTTCACCCCCCCGGAATTTACTTGGCGAATGGACCGTCGAAGGGGAAGATAACAATTTACGGGCACTCTATCATGACCATGAATCAAATATTGCTGGATTTGTATTGACCGGTAAGATGGTAGTGGAAAAGAACAAATGGGTGGAAGTAATGTCACCTTTATTAACTTAGGAATACGATGACTCTTTATACCGCTGCGCTCACATTAATTCTGGTAATGGACCCAGTGGGTAACATCCCTTTATTTATCACTACATTGAAAGGCATAGATCCCTTCAGACAGAAATTAATCATTTTGCGAGAAACGATTATCGCCTTCATTATCCTGACCATATTCTTATTCTTTGGAAGTAATATTCTACATGGTTTGAATATCACCGGCCCAGCGCTCTACATGGCCGGGGGGATTATCTTATTTCTCATTACCATACGAATGATTTTTCCTGTGGAAGAAAAAAGGAGGCTTGAGAAACATCATGGGGAGCCGTTTATTGTACCTCTCGCCATTCCTTTAACCGCGGGACCGTCTGCCTTAGCTACAGTGCTACTATTTGCCACTCAAGAGCCGGAAAAAATAGGACTCTGGTTTTTGGCCGTGAGTATAGCGTCTGCTATCTTTGTTATTATTATGCTGCTTTCTCCTTACTTACTCAGGATTTTAGGCCAAAGAGGACTGATTGCGATGGAGCGGTTAATGGGCATGCTCTTAACCACAGTTGCAGTGCAAATGTTTCTTCAGGGACTAAAATTGTATTTCCAGTCATTCGCTCAATAAATAGTTATCGATTAACAATAATATTTTCTTGATATTTGAAAAGAAAGCGGTACAATAGAGTCATGATAGTTAGTGAAGAGAACTGTCAGTTTTTTCGGAGTGTCCTCATTTGAATTGCCTCTCCCCTTAAAAGGAGGGGCATTTCTTTTTCTACCTTATCAATTCATGCTAGTGCAAAAACTGGTAACGGTCGCCAATTTTCTACATTGTTACGTGCGTAGCGTTAAAATTGTTGAAAGACTTTTGCAATGATCTCAAATGCATCATCAACTTCAGATTTTTTAATCACGAGGGGAGGGGCGAGTCGAATGACGGTGCCATGCGTTTCCTTGCTAAGTAAGCCTGCTTCCATTAAAGATAAACAGATTTGTCTGGCCGTTACTTTATCAGATTCGATTTCAATTCCAATGAATAGGCCTTTACCTCGAACTTCTTTAATGATTGGGTTAGAGATTGTTTGGAGTTTTTCGAGGAGGTAATTTCCCAGAATGGCTGAATTCTCAACAAGATTTTCCTCTTCGATTAATTTTAAGGCAGTGAGTCCTACCATTGCGGCAAGTTGATTGCCGCCAAAAGTACTGCCATGGTCGCCTGGGGTAAAAATATCCATCACTTCTTTGCGTGTTAAAAATAGAGACACAGGCAATAACCCACCTCCTAATGCCTTCCCTAGAATAATACCGTCGGGTCTAACTTCTTCATGCTGACTGGCTAATAATTTACCGGTTCGTCCTAAACCTGTTTGTATCTCGTCACAGATTAATAAGACATTATGCTGGTTACAGAGCTCTCTGCAGCGTCTTAAATAGCCTGATGAAGGAATGCGAATACCTGCTTCCCCTTGAATAGGCTCCAGTAAAAAAGCTGCAGTATTAGGGGTAATTGCTTCTTCAAGAGCGGTGGCATCATTGTAAGGGATAACGGTAAATCCGGGCGTAAAAGGACCAAAACCATAACGATATTGTGGCTCTGTGGAACAGCTAACAATCGTAGTGGTGCGACCATGAAAGTTGCCCTCACAAACAATAATTTCTGCTTTATTCTCAGGAATACCTTTGACTAAGTGGCCCCACTTGCGTGATGCCTTGATGGCTGTTTCTACACCTTCAGCTCCCGAATTCATAGGCAACGCTTTTTCACAGCCGGTCATTTCACAGGCTTGCTGTAAAAAAGCGCCTAAGGTCTCTGTGTAGAAAGCGCGAGAAACTACAGCCAGTTTTTGGGCTTGCGCTGTTAACGCTGCGACTAATTTCGGATGACAGTGTCCATGGCTTACCGCAGAATAGGCGCTCATCATGTCTATGTACCGTTTACCTTGTAGATCCCAAACATAAATGCCTGCGCCCTTACTTAATACCACAGGAAGAGGAAGATAATTGTGGGCGCCATATTCCCGCTCTAAGGAAATGACACCATTATTCGATACTACTGGCATTACTTTCTTCTCCACTGTTTTGGGTGAATTGTTTCAAAACGGCTACTACAATTTTTTCTGTTTTATGATCCTTATCCAGGGTCGGATTAAATTCCACAATTTCCGCTGCTATGAAACGAGGATCCTCTCCTAGATGTGCAAAAGCATTAATTAGCGCCTCTGAATCAAGGCCATTGGGTTCGGGAGTGCCGACTCCTGGCGCTTGTAAAGGATCAATAGCGTCAAGATCTAAACTGATTCCAAAAAAGTTGGCCTGGGTGGTGACTAAGGCTACGGCTTCTTTGAATATTTCTGCAAGGCCTCTTTCTTGTATTTCTTCCATGTAATATATGCGCACTTTTAATGCTTCAAGTAATTTTCTTTCCCCGGCTTCAAAACTTCGGGCGCCAATGACGCAAACATTTTGAGGTAGTAGTTTAGGGCTATCTGTTAGAATTTGAGTGAGAGAATGATGACCTTGGCCTAGCAACACAGCCAAAGGCATGCCATGGATATTGCCACTCGGCGTTGTTTCAAATGTATGGCTATCAAGATGAGCATCAATCCATATTAAGCCTAATGATTCTGGAGCAATAGCAGTGGCTACACCACTCCAAGTCCCAATAGCCGAGGTATGATCCCCCCCCAGCGTCACAAAAAAATCTCTTTGGTGCGCGAGATTAAGACTAATATGAGCTAGTTTGTCTGACATATCAGCGATAGCGGGTAAAGCATCCCTACCTGTTGACTGACCATTAGGTATTATGATTGCCTTCCAATTCAGATTTAAATCTGACAGATGGGAGGAATTATTCAATTGCGAGACTGCTTGGTCGCAGAGGGTATTGCCAGCGCCAATACCGCTAGCATAGCCAATTACTGAAACTGTATTTTGTGATGTTTTCATGCCTACTCCTTTTGCCATCTATACAATTATACCGTTTACATTCACAAAAGTGTTGATGACGTGTAAACTACTTCAAATTCGTTAATTTGTTGGCATTTATAAGCATAGAATGAGAAAAATAGTCACAATCTTTAAGCAACTGTTCAAAGGGTCGAGGCAAGTCAGCCACTTCAAAACTACACACACACCGATTATTATTAAAAGAGAAGATCATTGCATCTCGCGTAATCATATTAGTCAAGCGGCTATAAAGGTGTTATATCGCCTTCATAATTCAGGTTTTGCTGCTTACCTTGTGGGGGGGGGCGTTAGAGATTTACTTCTAGGGCATGATCCCAAAGATTTTGATGTAGTGACTGATGCTCATCCTGAACAAATCCAGCGACTTTTCAAAAATAGTTTTATTATTGGTAGACGTTTTAGATTGGTGCACGTGCGTTTTGGCAATGAAATAATTGAAGTCGCTACTTTCCGGGGGAGTACTGAAGATGCCAAAGGGCGGGTCCAGACTCAGCGCGGACTATTGTTAAGAGACAACGTCTATGGCACCCTTGAAGATGACGTATGGCGACGTGATTTTACTATAAATGCCCTTTATTATAATATCGCAGATTTTTCCGTGGTTGATTACACCGGTGGTATGAAGGATCTTGATCAAAAATCAATTCGAGTAATAGGTGATCCTACAGATAGATTTCATGAAGATCCTGCTCGGATGCTACGAGCCTTGCGCTTCGCCGCGAAATTAGACTTCGTTATTGAGCCTCGAACTGCCGGCCCTATCAAAAAGCACCGGGAACTACTCTCCCATGTCCCACCAGCTCGGCTTTTCGATAAGATTTTGAAAGTGTTCCATAGTGGAAAATCGTTTGCTACTTTCCAATTATTCCATGAATACAATATCGTTTCGGTCTTGTTTCCACAAATGGCTGCGGCATTAAAACAACCCGAGCCTTTATCATTCCTCATGACAGCTTTGAAAAATACAGATGAACGTGTCAATCAGGATAAAACAATTAACTCTGCATTTCTTTTAGCCGTATTATTGTGGCGTCCCTTATTGGCTCAAAAAGAAGTGTATAAACGTGATGAAGATACAAATGAATATCAGGCATTTAATATGGCCATGGCGGACGTGGTACAGGAACAATTAAAAATTATATCGATTCCTCGAAGGTTCACGACAGTTATGCGTGAAATCTGGAGTTTACAATATCACTTAGAAAATGCTCGAGTTCGACGAGTTCACAAGGTGTTTCATCATCCTCGCTTCAGAGCGGGGTATGATTTTTTTGGTTTAAGATATCAATCCGGTGAAGTAGTATTAAAAGAGTTATATGAATGGTGGACTGAGTTCCAGGAAGGAGATGAGGAAGCAAGATCTAAATTAATTTCCCACCGTTTTTCCAAGGCAAAACCCCGTAAGCGCAAAAAAAAGAGGCCAAGCAGTGAAAAAAGTTTACCTGGCACTGGGCAGTAATCTGGAGAACCCTTTCAATCAGGTTAAGACTGCCATTGAGGAGCTTGGTAAACATCCGCATCTCACCGTTATTAGGCACTCCAGTTTGTACCTCAATCCTCCGCTGGGGAAATTAGATCAACCCGAGTTTATCAATGCCGTGTTAGAGGCTGTGACCACTCTACCAGCGCATGATTTATTAGCATTATCATTGCTTCTTGAAGCCAACCATCAGCGCCATCGTGTCGAAAAAAATGGACCACGGACCCTTGATGTCGATATTTTACTCTACGGTAATGAAATAATTGATACTGACTCGTTGCAAATTCCTCACCCTCGATTGCACGAACGCAGCTTTGCTGTTTTGCCGCTAGCAGAAATTGCACCTGAACTAGTATTACCCTGCGGTACGTCAATTCAACATCTAGTGAAAAATTTTAATCCCCAATCTCTAATTAAATTGACGATGCTAGGAGAGAAGTGTGAGTAAGAAATCAGTCATTTATCCAGGAACTTTTGATCCCATCACCCTGGGCCATATGGATATAATTAAGAGGGTCAGCAAACTCTATGACAAGGTCATTGTAGCGGTGGCTTCTAACGCGCGGAAGAGGCCTGTGTTTACCTTAGAACAACGCATTGAATTAGCAGCCTTGGTTCTAAAGGAAGAGCCAAAGGTGGAAGTCTATGGTTTTGAAGGCCTATTGATACAATTTGCTGACCAAATGAAGGCTGATGTAATACTGAGGGGGCTACGAGCGGTATCCGATTTTGAATTTGAGTTTCAATTGGCAGGCATGAATCACAGAATGGCCCCTCACATTGAAACTTTATTTATGACACCCAGCGAGCAATTCACCTTTTTGTCGGCCACGATGGTGCGTGAAATAGCAGAGTTAGGTGGAGATGTAAGTGATTTTGTACACCCTGCTGTGAAGAAGGCATTGTCCGAACAATTTGGAGTAAAGTAATGGCCTTGATGATTACTGATGAATGCATTAATTGTGATGTATGTGAACCAGAATGTCCTAATGAGGCCATTTACCAGGGTGAGTTTTTCTATGAAATATACCCGGATAAATGCACTGAGTGCGTAGGTCATTTTGATGAGCCTCAATGTAGGCAAGTCTGTCCAGTTGATTGTATTCCGCTTCACCCCGATCATATTGAAACTCAGGAACAACTCCTCACCAAATATCATCAGTTAATAGCTTCTAAAGAATAAATATACCTGTTGCACTAAGTTAGCCTTGGCAAGAATCACATATATAGCCGAACAACTACGAATAAATTAAAGTGCCTGACAATAAGGGCAGTAAACGGTGGACCGATTTTGAATTACTATTTTTTTGAGGCACGTTCCGCATTGATTACAGGCCAAACCTTCCCTGCCATAAACGTTCAGTTTAAGTTTGAAATACCCTGGTTTTCCCGCACTATTTAGAAAATCCCTTAAGGTGGTCCCTCCTTGTTTGATAGCTGCTTTCAGCACCTTCTTAATTGAAACCACTAATTGTTCAAAATGTGTTAAATCAAGCGCTTGGGAAGGCTTAAGAGGATTGATCTTAGCCAAGAACAGTGCCTCAGCTGCATAAATATTGCCTACTCCAACAACGATGGTGCTATTCATTATGAACTGTTTTATGCCAATTTTTCTATTTTTGGCGCACTTGTACAGATAGGCAGCTGTAAAACCAGGTTCAAGCGGTTCCTTGCCTAAATGAGCGAGGAGAGGATGCCCCATGGGGTCATCGCGTGTCCAGAGTAAAGCGCCAAAACGACGGGGATCGGTAAATCTGAGGCAAAAATCATCAAATATGAAATCAAAATGATCATGTTTATTGGGGGGTGTTTGCTTGGGTAACAGCGATAAAGATCCTGACATACCGAAATGTAGAATAGCCGTACCTTTCTGGGTAAATAATAATAGATACTTGCCTCTCCTTTTTAGATCGTATATGGGTTGATTAATAAACTCTTCCGTGATTGCAGAGGGTATCACCCAGCGTAATGATTTTTGCCTTATGATAATACGACGAATACATTGGTTTTTTACACGAGGAACAATGCCTCGTAAAATAGTTTCTACTTCGGGTAATTCTGGCATGGCAGCCTCAGTTGACAATCAAAAAAGTAAGTATCGCTTCTTCCGGATACAAGTTACAATAGGGGTTTTGAATTCGAGGGGTTTAACGTGACGTTATTTGGTTTGATTCCTGCTTCTTTTTGGGTATACCTAGTTTACACCTTGATAGTTACGCACATCACTGTAATCAGTGTAACCATATTTTTACATCGCGGCCAAGCTCATCGCTCAATGGATCTGCATCCCCTAGTAAGCCACTTTTTTCGTTTTTGGCTATGGTTTACCACCGGCATTGTGACTAAAGAATGGGTTGCCATTCATAGAAAACATCACACAGAATGTGAAACCGAACAAGATCCGCATAGTCCCCAAGTATTAGGTTTGAAAAAAGTATTACTTGAGGGGGCGGAGCTTTATCAGGAAGAGGCTAAAAATCAGGAAACTTTAAATCGTTATGGAAAAAATACTCCTAACGATTGGATCGAGAAGCATCTTTACTCCCCTCCTAAATTAAGAAGCTTAGGTATTACCCTTCTGTTTATTCTTAATGTGGTACTTTTTGGCATCCCTGGAATAGCAATCTGGGCTATCCAGATGATGTGGATACCTTTTTTTGCTGCAGGGGTTGTAAATGGATTAGGCCATTTTTGGGGATATCGCAATTTTGAATGTCCTGATGCAGCGCGCAATATAAGCCCTATTGGCATCATTATGGGCGGTGAAGAATTACATAACAATCATCATACTTTTGCAGCTTCCGCAAAATTGTCAGTGCATTGGTGGGAGTTTGATATTGGCTGGTTCTATATTAGCATTCTAAAGTTCTTAAGATTGGCGAAAGTGCATCGATCGGTACCGAAATTACAAGTTAACCCCAATAAAATGACATTAGATTCTGATAGCTTAAGCGCGATTATTAGTAACCGTTTTCATGTAATGAACGATTATTGGCGGGAAGTTATTGTTCCCATTATGAAGGCTGAAAAAGAGTTTCTTTATACCCATGGCAAGCGTTTCACAAGGGATAGTGGCAAGCTCTTAGTGAGAGAAGAGAGCATAATAAAGCAAGCAGATCAAAATTTTTTACAAACAATGTTGAAAGGTCATAGTGTCTTTGAAACCGTTTACAATTTTCGATTGAAATTGCAAGAAATCTGGAGTACGACCAATATTAGTCAGCAGGAATTGCTGGATGTATTAAATCGGTGGTGTAAACAGGCGGAGTCAACAGGTATTGCAGCTTTGCAAGATTTTGCCAAACGATTGCGATACTATTCAATGCAAGGCACCTAGCTTAATATGCGCCCAATAAAAAACCCGTCTTTGACGGGTTTTTTATTGGGCAAAAAAATTACTTCATTTTTTCTTGCTGATATACAACATGTTTTCTAACTCTAGGATCGTATTTCTTGATCTTGAGTTTTTCTGCGCCTTTTCGGGCAGTAATTGTATAGAAATGTTTACTGGGCTCACCGCTTTCGAGAGTGGCAGTAGATACTAATTTAAATTTTTCGCGACCTTTACCTTTAGCAGCCATGTTCCTACCCTTTAGGATTGTGTTTCATTATGTAGAAGAAAATACTCAATACCCTTTTTATCGATAATACGCATAGCCTTAGTGGTGACGCGTAATCGAATAAATTTATCCAAACTTGGCACATAGAAACGATGTGACTGTAAGTTAGGTAAGAACCGACGTTTGGTTTTATTGTTCGCGTGAGAAACATTATTCCCACTCATAGGTCTTTTACCCGTAATAATGCATACTTTAGCCATTTGAAAATTCTCCAGAACAAAGAACGTGAGTTTATATCAAAACCACCAGGAAATTGCAAGTTTTCTTTCATATTTTACGGCATAACAATGGAAAAGGGGCGTGCCTAGCAGGGTTTATAGATGTCCTTCTTCAGCCAAAGATCTGCATTCCTTATTAGCCACAATGATATGATCAAGCACCCGAATATCTAAGCAGCGCAGTACGGGGATTAGATCTTGGGTGGCGCTGATATCATTTTGGCTGGGTTCCGTATTACCTGAAGGGTGATTATGCGCTAAAATTATGGCTCCTGCATTATATTCGAGTGCTTTTTGGGCAATTATTCTCGGGAAAACGGGGGCGCAGTTAATTGTGCCATAAAATAATTCCTTATAATGGATAATGGCGTGTTTGGTAGTTAAGAAAATGCAGGCAAACACTTCTTGTTTGTAGCCTGACATTTTAGCAATCAAATAGTTTTTAGCCTCGGCTGCACAAGTAAGGGGTTTATTATCTTGAATCTCCTCTTCAAAATAACGCCTGCCTAATTCTAGGGCCGCTTGAAGCATGCTGAATTTAGCCTTGCCGAGTCCACGAATTGCGCCAAACTGATGTTCGCTTGCTGTTAAAAGATTCGTCAGAGTATGGAATTCCCGTAGTAATTCTCTTGCCAAATCAATTGCTGTTTTCCCTTTCGCGCCTGTTTGCAAAAAAATAGCAATTAATTCTGCCTTGGAAAGGGTTGAGGCCCCCATGCGTAGGAGTTTTTCTCTTGGGCGCTCTAGTAAGGGCCAGTCAGTTATGGGCATTTTTATCATTCCCGTTCATTAGTAAGTTGTTATCTATTTTTCTTCGTTAGCAGCCTTGTGGCAATACCGATAAAATCTGTTTAGCGCTTACAAGGGGATGCCATTTAGTATTTGTATGTTAAAATGCCCACTTTATTTTCGAGATTAATGAAAATGTCAGTAAGAATTGAACTAAAAGTGCTGGATGAGAGATTGGGTAAAGAATTCCCCTTGCCACAATACGAAACAATGGGTTCAGCGGGGCTCGATCTTCGGGCTTGTCTCGATGAACCTCTGGTAGTTGAGCCTACTGAGGTTAAGCTAATTCCTACTGGAATTGCTATCCATATTAAGGATCATACTCTAGCGGCGACCATTCTTCCTCGCTCAGGATTAGGACATAAACATGGAATTGTGTTAGGTAATTTAGTCGGACTGATTGATTCCGATTACCAGGGTCCCATAATGGTTTCATGTTGGAACCGAGGCCAAAACAGCTACACCATTACTCCGGGAGAAAGAATTGCTCAGCTGGTGGTCGTGCCTGTTTTAAGAGCACAATTTGAGATTGTCGCCCAGTTTGGAGAAAGTGCGCGCGGGGAAGGCGGCTTTGGAAGCACGGGCAAACATTGAAGGTAGGTAGGATGAATCTTTTTAAAACTACTCACGACTTACCGGAAGTTATTTTTAGAGCTTATGATATTCGTGGGGTAGTGAATGAAACTCTCACAGCAGATGTTGTGTTCACGATTGCCAAATCCATCGCAGCGGAAGCACGTGAGCAAGGACAAAATAGTATTGTTGTTGGTCGAGATGGCAGATTGACTAGCCCTTTGTTCGGCCAAGCCGTTATCGCTGGTCTTTTAGAAAGTGGAATAGATGTCATAGACATTGGCCGCGTTCCTACACCGCTACTCTATTTTGCCACTCATTTTTTGTTGAGCACTTCAGGAATCATGGTAACGGGTAGTCATAATCCTGCTAATTATAATGGCCTAAAAGTCGTCATTGCCGGAAAGACCCTGGCAGATGAAGGAATTAAAAAATTATACCACCGCGCACTGCAAGATGACTTTGCCATCGGTCAGGGTCAGCTAACCAATGTAAACATAAATCAGGCTTATATTTCGCGGATTGTAAGTGATGTCCATCTCAGTAAACCATTAAAGATAGTCATTGATGCAGGCAATGGTATTACCGGGAAAATTGCACCTGATTTGTTTCGTCAAATGGGTTGTCAAGTAAGCGAGTTATTTTGTGAGATTGATGGCGATTTTCCAAATCATCATCCTGATCCAAGCCAAGAAAAAAATCTAGTTGACCTTATTAATAAAGTAAAAGAAGAGCAGGCAGATATTGGGTTAGCCTTTGATGGTGATGGCGATAGATTAGGTGTCATTACTAATAAAGGCGAAATTATTTGGCCTGATAGACAGATGATGTGTTTTGCAATCGAAATATTAGAGCGATGTAAAGGTGCAACTATTCTATTTGATGTTAAATGCTCAAAGTTTCTGAGCCAAGTGATCTCTGAAAAAGCAGGTATTCCCTTAATGTGGAAGACAGGACATTCTTACATCAAAAATAAAATGAAAGAAGTGGAAGGAGCATTGGGGGGGGAAATGAGCGGCCATATATTCTTCAAAGATAGATGGTATGGGTTTGATGATGCACTATATAGTGGCGCCCGCTTGCTAGAAATAATTTCCCAAGCTCCAGAAGATGTCGCTACATTTTTCGCGGCATTACCAAACAGCGTCAATACTCCTGAATTACAAATCCCCATTAGTGAAAATGAAAAGTTTTCTTTTATGGAGAAATTAGCAAAGGTTGCATTATTTCCCGATGCTACTATTAACAGTATTGATGGGCTACGCGTTGATTTCAGTTACGGATTCGGATTAATTCGACCTTCGAATACTACGCCCAATTTGGTATTGAGGTTTGAGGCCGATAGCGAAAAAAATTTAAAAGTAATCCAAAATGCATTTAAAGATTATCTATTAGCGGTCAATCCGGCGTTAGTTATTCCTTTTTAAACTCTTAGCTCTCCAATGGATTTGTAAAATGCGAGTTATTACAATAAATTTTAATGGTATTCGCTCCGCAGCAAAGAAAGGATTTTTCGATTGGGTAGTTACTCAAAATGCCGACATCATTTGTGTCCAAGAAACAAAGGCACAAATGGAGCATTTAGATCATTCTCTATATTGCCCCTTGCCTTACAGCTGCCATTTTGCCGATGCAGAAAAGAAAGGTTACAGCGGAGTGGGAATTTACTGTAAGAAAGAACCAGATAATCTTATTAGAGGTTTAGGCTGGGATTGTCCAGACCGCGAGGGACGTTACATACAAGCAGATTTTGGAGAGCTCAGTCTCGCCTCTTTATATATGCCCTCTGGCACGAGTGGTGAAGAAAGACAGACTGTAAAGTATGCTTTCTTAGATCGTTATCTTGAAGTGTTAAAACGGATTCGTCAGGAATCTCGCCACTATATTATTTGTGGAGACTGGAACATTGCCCATAAACAAATAGATTTAAAAAATTGGCGTCCAAATCAAAAACACTCGGGATTTTTACCTCAGGAACGAGCATGGCTTGATACTTTGTTTGATGAGGTAGGCATGATTGATGCTTTTAGAGTCATTAATCAAGAACCCCATCAATATACATGGTGGTCAAACTTTGCTAACGCCTGGCAAAATAATGTGGGTTGGCGAATTGATTACCAAATAATAAGTCCAAGTTTACAGGACAAGGTTAAATCAGTTTCAATTTATCGCGATCAAAAATTTTCTGATCATGCCCCGCTCATTATTGATTATGATTTCGAGCTCTAATTTTCAAGGTCAGACGCACTGATAAAAATATTATCGATGAGATGACTGGCCCCAATTCGAAAATGCGTTGGATCAAGCCACTCATCTCCCATTATTTTTTTTGCGAGTTTTACATAGGCTAAAGCTTGTTTTATTTCTTTTATACCTCCTGAAGCTTTAAAACCAGCAGCTCTTTTTTCTTGCGAATGAATGGCAAGAAGCATAACAGAGGCGCTTTCTAACGTCGCCCCATGCTTACTTTTTCCTGTAGAGGTCTTCAAGAAATTGGCGCCGCAATCAATCACTTCATTGCTAACTGTATAGATTTGGTCGCTGCTAGCAAATTCGCTGATTTCTAAAATGACCTTAAGTAATTTTTTACCACAGGTTTTTTTACATTGTTTTACAAACTCTAAAGCGTCTGTCTTACCGTCTTTAAAATAAGTAGAAAATGGAAAAACAACATCAATTTCTTTAGCGCCTGATTCAATAGCATTTTGGATTTGCTTTAAAACATCAGACAGTTTCTCATCACCCGTGGGGAAATTTGCAACCGCAGCAATATTAATTTTAGGTGCAAGTTCAGCAACGAGGGGTACAAACTTTGGATAAACGCAAATAGCCGCTACACATCCTAATGAAGAATCCGCTTTTTGACATAATTTTGCTATTGATTCTTCTGTCTCCTGAAGATTTAAATTGGTTAAATCAATTACAGAAAGCAGTAGTTTTAAATCTTGCAGAGTCCAAGGGCTTTCATCAGCAATATCATGGTAACCGGCTATTTTTGAATTCCAATCCATAGGGTAATCTCCTGCTATAATCCCAGCGCTTCCTTTTGTTTCTGAATAATTTCGGCTATGCCGTTTCTGGCTAAACTTAATAAAACTTCTAACTCATCATCTTTAAAGGGGCGGCCTTCTGCTGTGCCCTGAATTTCAATAAATTCACCTTGTTCGGTCATGACGACATTCATATCTGTTTCTGCTTTTGAGTCTTCAGCATAATCTAAATCAAGAACGCCTTCATTTTGGTAAATCCCAACAGAAATTGCTGCGACTAAGCTTTTAACCGGTTTTGAAGTGATAATTTTTTTAGTTTGCAAATGTTGTATCGCGTCCACTAAGGCTACGCAAGATCCAGAAATAGCAGCCGTTCGTGTGCCGCCATCCGCTTGTATCACATCACAATCGATGGTTATGGTGTAATCCCCCAGTGCTTTTAAATCTATAGCCGCACGCAAGGACCGTCCAATTAAGCGTTGTATTTCGATAGTTCTTCCGCCCTGTTTCCCTCTTGTTGCTTCACGGTCCACTCTTTGATGCGTGGCCCTCGGTAGCATTCCGTATTCAGCTGTAATCCATCCTTGTCCGGTATCTTTTAAAAATCGTGGAATGCCGGAAGCAACGGTGGCGGTGCAAATTACCTGCGTATTTCCAAATTCAACCAACACAGATCCTTCTGCATGTTTAGTGAAGTTTCGAGTGAATTTAATTGTTCTTAATTCTGTGGCTGCTCTCTGACTTGGACGCATCTATAGTTCTCTCCAAAGTGTTGGGATGAGGGATAATTTAGGGAAAAAAGGATTGAGTATAACAAAAAAATAAGGCAAACATAGTAAATTGCGCCTTTTTCCTGGGTAGAATTCATCACACCGTGGTTCCGTGATAAAGACCCTTTAAATAAGAGAAGCTAACAAGTATGATTACCAAAATGTCTAAGGATAATTATGATTTACAGCATGACCGCTTTTGGGCGTAGTCAAACAAAAAAAGAGTGGGGTGTGGCCTCCTGGGAAATTCGATCAATTAACCATCGCTATCTGGATTTCAATATCCGCTTACCTGACACGCTCCGTGACTTAGAACAACACATAAGGGAGATAGCGCAGGAGTATTTTCAGCGTGGAAAAATCGAATGTACCCTTCGTTTTATGCCTGGATCCAATTTAGGCGCTACCTTATCCGTTAATCGGGGTTTATTACATCAATTAATAATTTTAGCGAATGATATAAAAGCTGATTTGCCTGAAAAAATAATCTCATTAAATTTAATAGACCTTTTATCTTGGAATGGAGTAGTAGAAGAGGAAAGTTTTGATTTAGGATTAGTCAGAGATGACCTCTTGAATTTATTCAGGGAGGCGGCTCAAGACTTAAAAGAGGGTCGCAAAAGAGAGGGCGCGACATTAACCCTAGGTATTCAGGCAAAGTTGACTGAAATTATCAAGCAAGTGACTGAAATAAAAAGTTATTTACCTAAGATAATAGAGCGTCAACGCGAGAAAATAATCTACCGGTTGGAAGAAGCCAAGGTTGCTTTAGATCAACAACGATTAGAGCAGGAAATGATTTACTTTGTGCAAAAAATGGATGTGACAGAAGAAATTGAGCGTACGTTATCCCATATAAATGAGGTTCAACGTACTTTGGAAAAAGGGGATTCTGCAGGCAGACGCTTGGACTTCATGATGCAAGAGCTTAACCGGGAAGCAAATACACTTGCTTCAAAATCAGTTGAGCCCCAGGTAACCCATGCCGCCGTAGAAATGAAGGTCCTTATCGAACAAATTCGCGAACAGGTGCAAAATATTGAATAAAAAAACTATTAGACCCTATATCGGATCTTTATTTACCATAGCAGCCGCTTCAGGCTCGGGCAAAACCAGTTTGGTGAAAGGTTTGACGGAGACATTAAAAAGAATCCAGGTCTCCATTTCTCATACTACCCGTCCCGCTCGTGAAGGAGAAAATAATGGTGATCATTATTTCTTCGTTTCAAAGCAACAATTTCTCAATATGATTGGGATGAATGAGTTTCTAGAACATGCTGAAGTGTTTGGTCATTATTATGGAACTTCAAAAAGTTGGGTGGAGGAAACACTGGAGCAAGGGATTGATGTGATATTGGAAATTGATTGGCAAGGGGCATCACAAATACGTAAACAGTTCCCCTATAGCACCTCTATTTTTATTTTACCGCCTTCTATCCAAATTTTGAGAGAAAGGTTACTTAATCGTCGGCAGGACTCACTGGATATTATTGAGCAACGTCTTTCAGCCGCAAGTACGGAAATCTCCCATTGCAAAGAATTTGATTATCTTGTAATTAATGGTGATTTTGATCATGCATTGTCTGATTTAAGAGCCATAATCAAGTCGAAACGTCTGGAAAGTGGTATGCAACTGAAAAGACATAGCAAACTACTGGAAGATCTCGCACAAAATCAGTAAAATAGATCTCTTTGGATCATTTATTTGGGGTGAATTGGAATGGCTCGTATTACCGTCGAAGATTGTTTGAAAACTATCCATAATCGTTTTGAACTTGTTATTGTAGCTGCCAAGCGGGCTCGAGAATTAGAAATTGGTGGCGCTGACGCTACCGTTGCCTGGGAAAATGATAAGGCTACCGTGGTTGCGCTGCGAGAGATTGCCAAGGGTAAGATTACGAAAGAAATACTAGAAGAGTTCGATAAGTAATTCTCACTTCTTAAAGCCTCGAAATCTTGCTTTCTATACCTTAAGCTTTAGAGGCTAGCTAGGGTACCCCATCCAAGGCGGAGGAATCGTGCGGCTTTTTAAAAAATTACGTCGCAAGTTAAATTATCTCTCTGAGAAGCAAATCGAAGAGATTTATCACGCCTATCTAACAGCAGCAATGGCGCATGAAGGCCAGAAACGTTTTACTGGCGATCCCTATATCACCCATCCGGTCTCTGTGGCTTGTATATTAGCCGATATTAAAATGGATAAACAAAGCATTATGGCTGCTTTGTTACATGATGTTATCGAAGATACAGAAATCGACAAAGCAACTTTGGCTGAAGAATTTGGTCAGCAAGTCGCTGAATTAGTAGATGGAGTGAGTAAGCTTACTCAAATTGAATTTAGAAGTCGGGCAGAAGCCCAAGCTGAGAATTTTCGTAAGATGGTCCTAGCGATGGCAAAAGACATCCGTGTCATCATCGTTAAACTGGCCGATCGTCTCCATAATATGCGTACCTTAGAACCTTTACGGGCTACTAAAAGAAGACGTATTGCTCAAGAGACACTGGATATTTTTGCTCCCATTGCAAATCGTTTGGGTATGCATAGCTTTTATGTGGAACTCGAAGAGCTCGGTTTTGAGGCCTTATACCCCCACCGGCATGCGGTTTTAAAAGAAGCAGTACGAAAAGCCCGCGGGAATCGTAAAGAAATTTTAAGCGTTATTTTCGAATCGCTTAAAAACGAAATAGGCATACATCATCTTCCCTATTGTGAAGTCATCGGCCGGGAAAAACATCTCTACAGCATTTATAAAAAAATGCGCAATAAACATCTTTCTTTCAATGAGATTATGGATGTATATGCCTTTCGTATCATTGTCGATAGTATTGATAATAGTTACAGAGTGTTGGGTGTCGTCCACGGTCTTTATAAGCCTTTAACAGAACGCTTTAAGGATTATATTGCTATTCCCAAAGCAAATTATTATCAATCTCTTCATACTACTTTATTTGGACCCTATGGTGTGCCAATTGAAATTCAAATACGCACACAAGAAATGGATGAGATGGCTAATTTTGGTATTGCTGCGCATTGGCTATATAAAACGGGCGAAAAATATTTCAGTAATACGCAGGCAAGAGCGCAGAAATGGGTTAAAAACCTTCTTGAAATGCAACAAAGCACAGGTTCCTCTTTAGAATTTATTGAAAATGTAAAAGTGGATCTATTCCCGGATGAAGTTTACGTTTTTACTCCACACGGCGATATCATGGAGCTTCCTAACGGATCCACCCCCGTGGATTATGCCTATACAGTGCATACTGACATTGGAAATTCCTGTGTTGCAGCCAAAATTGATCGCCAATTAGCGCCTCTTTCAACGCTTCTTTCCAATGGTCAAACGGTAGAAATCATCACCTCACATAATGCTAGGCCCAATCCAGCCTGGATAGATTTTGTCGTAACGGGAAAAGCCAGAAGTAGTATTAGACATTTTTTGAAAATTCAACAACGCGTTGAATCTATGGCCCTTGGAAAGCAGTTATTAAATAAAGCGTTGGCAGGGATGTCATTATCCATCAAAAAAATACCAAACGAAATTTGGATGACTTTCTTAAACGAAACCGCATTAACTTCTGTAGATGATTTACTAGAAGAATTGGGATTAGGCAATCGTGTTCCCTTGCTGGTAGCACATCGATTAGCGGGATCTATTTCTAATCATACCGAAGGTAGTACGTTTACTGAGGCACTGCCGGCTAAGCCTTTATTTATTAAGGGAACGGAAGGCATGGTTATGAACTTTGCAACCTGTTGTCTTCCAATACCCGGCGATCCTATCGTCGGTTTATTCCAGGCGGGTAAAGGAATTATTGTCCATACAGAACAATGTAAGCGTATTGCTAATTTGAGAAGCCAACCTGAAAAATGCATGCTGGTCCGATGGTCTGCTGAGATTAAGAGTGAATTTCCCGTAATTGTAGAAGTTGAAGTCCATAATAAACGAGGTTCATTAGCGGCGATGGCGATGTCAATTTCAGATGCAGAAGCAAATATTGATGACATAAGAATTACGGAACGAGATGGTCATCACTATCTTGTTACTTTTAAATTAATGGTTCAAAATCGAGTCCATCTTGCACATGTGATACGTTTACTCAGAAAGGTAAAACAGGTAGTGCATATTCGGAGAGGGAAATCACCTTAGATCTTTTTGTGGAGAATTAAATGAAGCAAATTATACGGACACATCTTGCGCCTAAAGTTATAGGGACTTATTCCCAGGCAGTTAAAGCAGGCAACACAGTTTATATTTCTGGCCAAATTCCTTTGGTTACGGAGACAATGGAGCTTATTTCCACTGATATCCGCGATCAAATTAAACAAGTTTTTGAAAACCTCTCGCAAATTACAGAAGCTGCTGGAGGTAATTTAAGTGAAATAGTTCGCCTAACTATTTATCTTACTGATATCACTCATTTCCAAAGTGTTAATGAAATTATGTCAGAGTATTTTGAGGAACCTTACCCTGCGCGAGTATTAATTGGTGTGGCTGCATTACCAAAGCAATCACAGGTAGAAGTTGACGCCATAATGGTTTTGAGTGATTAATCAAGATCGGCCTTCTCTAAATAGCCTTCATTGTATTGAACTCAAAGGGGTCGGGCCTAAAATTGCTGAGCATTTAAAACGTCTCGGCATTGTTACGGTTCAAGATTTACTTTTTCATTTACCACTTCGATACGAAGATAGGACCCACTTTAAACCTCTTGCTCATTTAAAGCCCGGTGATCATGTTCAAGTGGAAGGAACAATAGCTCATGTGGTCATTAAAGAGGGGCGGCGAAAAAGCCTGGTAGTAAGAATAGAGGAAGAATCAGCCTATCTTTTATTACGGTTTTTTCATTTTAATACAGCCCAATATAATTTGATAAATAGACCAGGTCAGCGTGTTCATTGTTATGGCGAAGTAAAATGGAACGCGCAGGGCTATGAAATGATTCATCCTGAATATTATTTTGTAAAAGAAGATCAACCGCTTACTACTAGTAATACTCTTACTGCAATTTATCCAACAACTGAAGGCCTTCATCAATACAGCTTGCGTCGTTTGACAGATCAAGCATTGTTGTTGCTTGAGAAGGGTGGAGAATTGAGTGAGCATCTTCCAGTGGCTATTTTGGAAGAGTTAGCATTGCCTGGATTAACTAAAGCGGTTCACACAATACATAGACCGCCTTCGGATACCCCTCAAGAAACGCTGCATCAAGGTTTGCATCCCGCCCAGCAAAGGTTGGTTTTTGAAGAGCTTCTAGCGCATCAATTAAGTTTAGCCAGAATTAGAATGCGCACGCGAAGCTTACAGGCACCGAAAATTACTACGCAATCTACCTTGCCCGACCAATTTTTGATGCAACTACCTTTCCAGTTAACCCATGCTCAAAAAAGAGTCATCCACGAAATAGTTCAAGATCTGCAAAGTGGTTCACCCATGTTGCGTTTAGTGCAAGGAGACGTAGGATCAGGTAAAACGGTAGTCGCTGCAGCGGGGGCGTTATATTTAATTAGCGCTGGTTTTCAAGTCGCGATAATGGCCCCTACTGAATTATTAGCTGAACAGCATTACAAGAATTTTTTATCGTGGTTCAATCCTCTTGAAATTAATGTTGCCTGGTTGACCAGCGCAATTAAAGGGAAAAAAAGGGATGAAATCGCGGAAAATTTACTGGGCGGTCAACTACAAATAGTGATTGGCACGCATGCATTATTTCAAAAAGAAATCCTTTTTAAGAACTTGGGGCTCATCATTATTGATGAGCAGCACCGATTTGGTGTGCATCAGCGTTTAGCGCTTTTAAATAAGGGAATGTGGGGGGATTATCATCCTCATCAGTTGATTATGTCTGCGACACCTATTCCCCGAACCTTGGCTATGACAGCGTATGCCGACCTAGACTGCTCTACAATTGATGAGTTACCTCCAGGAAGAACGCCTATTAAAACAGTCGTATTACCAAATTCCAAACGTCAAGAGCTCATTCATAGAATAAAGGATAATTGTCTCGCTGGGGCTCAAGCCTATTGGGTTTGTACATTGATTGAGGAATCAGAAATTCTAGAATGCCAAGCGGCTGAAGAAATCACAAAAGAATTAACTGCTTGCTTGCCCGAACTTCGAATTGGGCTGGTTCATGGGCGAATGAAGTCAAAGGAAAAAGAGCAGATTATGTTTGCCTTTAACAATAGGACGATTGATCTATTGGTGGCAACTACCGTAATAGAAGTAGGAGTAGATGTACCTAACGCAAGTTTAATGGTTATCGAAAATGCAGAGCGCCTAGGTCTTGCGCAACTTCACCAATTGAGGGGGCGTGTTGGAAGGGGCTCTATTGAAAGTCATTGTGTTTTGCTGTATCAACCGCCGTTGTCTCGTCTTGCCAGTGAGCGGTTATCAGTACTGCGTAGTTATAGTGATGGGTTTATTATTGCGCAGAAAGATCTGGAGCTTCGGGGGCCTGGCGAAGTATTAGGAACCCGCCAAACTGGGTTGATTCAATTTAAAATTGCAGATTTAACACGAGATCAACATTTATTACAGAATGTGCAGAGAGTATCTGAGGTTTTGCTGCATCAATTTCCTGAAAATGCGGACTTAATTGTTCAACGCTGGTTGGCAGACAATCACCTGTTGAGTGAAGTTTAAGTAAAGAAGGCGCTGCAGATTGTTACAAACCCTTTATTTTACAAGAGGTACATGCTTGTGTAAAATAAGCTAATCATTATCTAGCTGCATTATTCATATTTTTGCCACTCACATGATAAAAGGACTGTCGTGCTTTCACAGTGGATAAAAAGCCTCAAAATTATTTCCTGGTTAAAATCAGCGTTGGTTTTTATTAATAATCAATTCTACCATTGGTTTAGTCCTATCCCACGTTATGAGCAAGAGCTCACCACTTTATTAACTCCACGGGCCGAAGCATTTAGCTTATACAAACAATTTATAGAAGGCGATGCGCAGCAAAAACAATGTGCTTTAAGCACCTTAACTAAAGCAGCGTTGGACAAAAAATCCCCTAAAGGTGTTTGGGCCAGTAAAATTTTGAGTTATATATACAGTAAAGGATTTGACGATCAATACATCTCTATTTTGCCACAAAAGGTTCTTGCTGACCAATATGTGCAACAATCAGCGCAAAGCATTCAAACCTTTGAGAATCGGTTGCGTAAAATAGTGACGAAACTAAATACAGTATGGTTTTTCAAAAAGAAAGCATTGGCATTAGTCGAGTGGATCACTACTAAAGATAAAGAGTCTGGGATAACGAATGCAAAGGTTAAAGGCCAGGCTCAAACCTCTTATTCAGGAATTATGGCAAATAATAATTCCCCTATTCTCAAAAAACCGATGCATGTTCTAAATACTACTTTTAGTGCGCATGTTCCCCCTCCCTTAGATAAAAATAAGCGTAATACCGAAACCAAGTTGCAACAAGCAATGATTTGGTTTAATGAAGATATGTTTAATGAAGATATTAAGAAAATCTCTCTGATAGAAGAAATATTTAAAGAAGTGACTGCAAAAAAAAATAATAATACCCTATCTCAAGCACAGCTAGCTCTGTATGAACAATTATCATTAAAGTTGGCAAAGTATTATGAGAAGCTTTTTTTAAAAACTCCTTCTTCTTATAATTTCAATTTGGATGCAGAGGCCAAATCATATCTAGAAAATGCTCTATTCTATTTTCGGCAAATTTCAAGCTGTCACGAAAATTATGCTATAATTCAATTCAAAATAGTTCACTATTATAAATATTTTTTATCTGATTCGGCACAAGAAAAAGTTGCGCTCGAAGCTTTATGTGACATCGGTGATAGCGATAGCGCATATAAACTCGTGATGAATGATTTTAATAAATTTTGGTATCATTATGTCAATCAAAAATTATCCGCCGAAGAAAAAGAGATTGTAAGGAATTATGAATCGGATCCAAATCATCGTAGTTTTCTTGATCAAGTAAAAATATCGCCGCGGCAAGATTTTGGTTCACTTCAACTCACAGCGTTAGCTATCTTAAAAAAATTAGTGGCTGAGCTTAAAGATTTTAGTCACAACCTGCCCGCATCATCAAGTTTAAGAAGTGATGTAGAAGAGTTAATGGCGAGTGTTATTAGTTTTGAAAAAACACCAGCTTATAGTCCTACGATGGGTGCTGATATTAAAAATGCTTTAAATTTAATGAGAACATTCAATCCCCAAATGAAGCAAAATCTTGAGGCTTTTTGGGCGAGTAAAGTATCAGAATTTAGCGTGACTAAACCAGAAGACTTGGTGGCAACAAGTAAAGTTTCATTAGCAGGATATTTAAATTTTATTGAAGTGATTAAAAATCATTCAGGTGTAAATGCTAATGATTATTTCAAAATTTTCAAACAAGCTTACTTCGAGCTTCTTGCAAAAGTATGTAAAGAAACTATGTCAAAGGAAATGGAAAATAGTGGACTTACAGAGGTGAATCAATCTTTGAATGAGAGAGGAGTAGACATTCATGCCTAATGAAGTAAGTGACTATTTTCAACACTTGTTAAGTGATACCGACGTAAAGAAAGGAAAGATGCACCAAATTAAGATCACCAGATCGATGGATCCTCTGCCTGTCGCGAAGGTGCAGAACAAAGTTTTTCTGACACAACTTAGTAAATTTATTGTTGAAAACCAATCTTTATATAAGAAAAACTCACCCTTGTTATATCAAGAAGATATTAATTTTTCTATTAAAATACTTCGGCTTGCATATGATAATTTCACTGCCGGATTGGAATCCGAGCATCAGCTTTATTTGCATTGTTTGGAGGTCAAAAGATTATTTTCAGCGGGATTATATATTTTTCATTATGGTTTTGGAGGTGAGTACTCTCGAATTCTGGATCAAGTAAAACCTCTCGGATTAAATAAAGTTTCATGCTTGGATATGTGTTTAAATGAGTTATTAGAAGCAAATGCGAAGAAGGTTATTAAAGAACAACGTCAATCAGTAAAAGTTGAGTTTCTTAGAAGCTTGGAGCCCCCTTCGCCGATAGCTGAGGTAATAGAGTTGGTAGAAAATATTTTACGCACTATTGATCCCTCCCAAATGAATGCCCTCTCTGAAATTAATCAAGAAAAAATAGAGACTTTAAAAAAACTTATTAAGGAAGGCAACATCCAGTATGCCGAGCAATTAAAAATAAGTCCAGCTGACAAAATTTTAGAAAAAAAACTGCAAGCATCACAAGAAGAGCACCTTCTTAATGAGGTAATAGAAAAAGCGCTAAAACATTTCTCAAATCGCCTGACAGAGACTATTTCAGAGATTAATAGCCACCAAAAAACGATGGAAGAGACGATTAAAATCTTAGTGGAAGCTTTGATGAAGCATGAGCTTGCTGCTGCCAGTCCGCAAAATTCTCCATTTAACAACAGGTCTAACAAAGGTAGAAGTTCTGCATCGTTACTGCTTAGTGTTAAACCTGTAGTGACAGCCTCTTCACCAAACCCTAAAAAAACAAAGGCTTTGCTTGTCGCAACTCAGAGCGAGGATAACTCCCCCTCCTATTTAACAATGACTAAAAACAATTAATAATGGATGAAAAATAGCCATAGTAATTTTTATTGTCAGTCATGTTTTTAGTCAGTACACTCCAGTTCGTCATCACGGACCGCGCTTACAGGAGTTAGGAAAAACAAATAATAAGAGGTTTCTATGAAGAAAAAATTTTTATTAACGAGTATTCTTGCTCTTCTGATCAGCCAAGCTGCTTTCTCTAATGGCCGCCCCTTTTATGTCGGAGCTCAGCTCGGGGGGTGCGATCTTCACTATGATCGGTCTGAATTAAGCCAAGATGCTATAGCCGTTGATGATAGGGGCTTTGCAGGGCGTCTTCTCGCAGGTTTTAATATAAATCAAAATCTTGCGCTAGAAATGGGCTACACAAAGTACTCCAATCCAGAGTTTTCATACTTAGGTAATGTCAAAAGCAACTTTAGCCAAGAATCTTTAGATTTTTTAGGTAAATTTTCCTTACCTATCTCCTGCAATCTAAGCGTTTATGCTACAGCCGGTATGGCCTTTGTGCAAAGAGATGACGCCGAAGTGGTTTCTCGCAATGTAACCATAAAAATCAACGAAGCCGATGATCATCTGCGGCCAATGCTAGGTCTAGGGGTGAGTTATGGATTTAATTCTCGAGTCTCTGGCGAAATTGGCTATTTTCGAACCTTTGGTACAGATGATTTAGAAGATGCAGATTTTTATGGAGCAGGTTTTACCTTCAGAATTGGGTAATCTCAACCTTTGCTAATTCTTGAATTCATTTATTAACAGCCGTCCTCTCACGCCCTGGGTTGTGGGGGGACAGTTGTTTCAAAGTATCAGAGTGGAGAGTTTGCTTGCGAAGCACCACTAGCTTTGGTAACGTTTAGCAGGATCCCAAGTTTATTGTTCTAGGAGCAATTTATGGCCTGTAATAAAAAACAAGCATGTACAGCTGTTCACTATGAAGTAACGCAAAACGATTTACCTCTGTCTTGCCCCATGCCAAGTATGCGTCTTTGGGACGCGCATCCTAGAGTATTTTTACCTATTGCCGAAACCGGTCACGCAGTTTGTCCTTACTGCAGCACAGAATATTTTTTAAAAGATTATGAAAAACGTAGAAAAATGGTCGAAGCTTAGTTTTTTGCAAAAGGAAGAAAATTCCTCCTTATCTCCTAAAGCGATCCTCATTATTGGACCGGCCTGGATAGGGGATATGGTAATGGCTCAAACTCTCTTCAAAGTATTAAAGTATCGCTATCCCCATATTTCGATTGATGTTTTAGCCCCTTCCTGGACGGTGCCCTTAGTCCAGCGTATGCCGGAAGTGCGTGAAAGTATTCTTTTTCCGTTTGGTCATGGAGAACTGCATCTCTTCAAACGGTATAAGTTTGCCCGTACCCTTCGCAATAAAAATTATGATCAAGCAATTATACTGCCAGGTTCTTTCAAAGCAGCTTTAATACCGTTCTGGGCTCAAATTCCGCTTCGAACAGGGTGGTTGGGAGAGTGGCGTACCCCGTTAATCAATGATGTTCGACTCAATAGGGATAAACCACCGCTATTGATTCAACAGTTTTCTTCGCTTGCCTATAATAAAAAAGAAAAATTTACTTTGTCCCTCGACGATTACTACCCAAAATTGGAAGTTAATGAACAGCGACAAAAGGACTTAGTAGAATCTTTACAATTGTCTACGAGTTCGCCTGTTTTAGCGCTTTCACCGGGGGCCGAATACGGTCCAGCCAAGCGTTGGCCAATAGAGTCGTTCTCACAAGTGGCAAATGAAATGATTTCTTGCGGCTGGCAAGTATGGATTTTTGGTTCAAAAAAGGAATCCCCACTGGCTCAGTCCATCATGCAAGCTACCCAAGGCAAATGTGTCGATCTCACAGGAAAAACCACTTTAATTGAAGCAGTAGATTTGATGTCTATAGCGCAAGCTGCTATTACTAATGACTCAGGTTTGATGCATATCGCAGCTGCTCTGGATCTCCCTTTAATTGTCTTGTATGGTTCTTCCTCTCCTAGATTCACTCCTCCGCTTTCAAAACACGTAAAAGTAATTAATTTAGAATTAGGATGTAGCCCTTGTTTTAAACGAACATGTCCCTTGGGACATTTTGATTGTATGAAAAAAATATCGCCTGAATTAGTACTTTCTAACCTCAAAAGCTTAGTTGCATATGACTCGCATATTGATAGTTAAAACTTCGTCGATGGGCGATATTATTCATACACTACCCGCGTTGACGGATGCGGCTAGGTCACTTAAAGACATCACTTTCGATTGGGTCGTTGAAGAAGCTTTTGTCGAAATTCCAAAATGGCATCCCTTAGTTGAAAATATTATTCAGGTTCCATTACGCAGATTCAAAAAACAAAAATTGCACATGATTCATAACGGTGAAGTAGCACTTTTTTTCAAACAATTACGTGAACGACAGTATGATAGGGTCATAGATGCTCAAGGCCTTATCAAAAGCGCATTAATTACCCGATTTTCGCGTGGACTGCGTTGTGGCCTGGATCGGAAATCAGCTTGGGAACCTTTAGCAAGTCTTGCATATCAAAAAAGACTCCATGTAGATGCTTCACAGCATGCCATTACGCGCATGAGGCAAATTTTTAGCCAGGCATTAGATTATCCATTAGTTGACTCCTCTCCCGATTATGGAATAAAAATAAAGACTAACTATTCAACCAAGAATGCGCGGTATTTATTGTTTATTCATGGCACCACTTGGGAAACCAAAGAATGGCCGGAGAGCTATTGGATCGCATTAGCCAAAATAGCAAACGACAAAAATTATGAAGTATTATTGCCCTGGGGGAATATTAAGGAACAAGAGCGCGCACAACGTATTGCTAAAGCCTCTAATAACGTGAGAGTACTCGAGAAATCCTCTCTCACAGAGATTGCGGGTATCCTTCTTTCAGCTGCAGGGACGGTCAGTGTGGATACCGGACTGGGTCATTTAGCGGCGGCATTGAATGTGCCTACGGTATCAATATATGGTCCTACAGACCCCAAAGAAACAGGAGCACTAGGTGCTAATCAAAAACACCTCACGGTTAATTTCAAATGCTCGCCCTGCTGGAGTGAGCGATGTAAGTTTAAAGAGGTGTCATCTGTCGCTCCAGCTTGTTTTGCTTCAATTCCCCCGGAAATGGTATGGAATCAACTAACAAAGGTTATTCACGATTGAAAAAATCGGTTTTCACATCAGTCATTATTACTACCTATAATTGGCCCAGTGCATTAGACAAGGTGCTATGCGCATTGAAGGAGCAAACTGATGCTCAGTTTGAAATAATCGTTGCAGATGATGGTTCCTCAAACGAAACTGCGCGTTGCGTAGACGAAGCCAAGCGTGACCATCCTATCCATATTGAACACATCTGGCAGCCGGATACAGGATTCCAAGCAGCTAAGATACGGAATAAAGCTGTTTCTAAGGCAAGGGGAGACTATCTCGTTTTCATAGACGGTGACTGCATACCATTACATAATTTTATCCAAAGACACCGCCTGTTAGCCGAACAAAATTGGTTTGTAGCGGGTAATCGTACCCTTTTAAGTGAACAATTCACTCATCGTTATCTGTTAAATGATAATCTAGCTTTGCCAACCTCGCTGTATCAATGGTTTCTACTCTGGAAAGATCAGTATTGCAATCGGCTACAACCATTGTTATTTTTCCCTTTGCTTCCCCGTAAATTTCAAGCGAAAAAATGGCAGGGTGCTAAAACATGTAATCTAGGGGTGTGGCGAAAAGATTTTTTAACTGTAAATGGTTTTGACGAATCATATCAAGGCTGGGGCTACGAAGATTCCGATTTAGTGATTCGATTAATTAAATCTGGAGTAGGGCGAAAAGACGGGCGCTTTGCAGTACCGGTAGTGCATCTTTGGCACAAAGAGCAGGGTCGCGCTCACGCAGCAGAAAATTTAATTCGCTGTGAACAACGTCTCACGGACAACGTAATAAAAGCAAATATTGGGGTAACTCAATACCTGGAGAATTAGAGTGTCTATTTTAATCCATCCTACTACTAGTTTAGAAGTGCCAAAGACTGCAACTCTCTCGAGAGTGGTAATTTTATTTGGATTAATGGCTCTCATGCTTTGTGTGCCTCTTCTTAATAAGTGTTTTTGGGCAGCTATATTACTTATTTTAGCTTCGAATTCTTGGTATAAAGATTGGAAAGTTCTGTTGCAGAAAGAAGTTTTCGTCGTCGCTTTAGTGTTAATTTTATTATTTACTCTAGGGATAACCTACAGTCACGCGAGTTGGAATTATGCCTTTCGCTCGTGGGATAAATATCTAAAGATTTTTTATTTATTATTCTTTTTGCCTCTGTTCATTCAAAAAAAGGCACGTACTCAAGCTATTTATTGCTTAATTATTAGTGTCATGGTCAGTGAGATATTTACTTATTTACACTTTTTCAATCTCCTCGATTTAGGATTTCCTACCAGTAAACATTGGCTTTTTGTACAAGATATTGATGCTGGGTTTGTAGTCTCTTTCACCGCCTTCGTCTTAGTCAATTTAGCGGTCGACAACAAACGATGGCGTGCAATTTTTCTAATATGTTTTCTGATTTGCAGCATTGATGTGTTGATACTTAATCAAGAAAGAACTGGTTACTTAATATACCTAGCACTCGCTGCGTTATTTTTCTTACAACGATTTCGTTGGAAAGGAGTGTTGGCTGCTATTATTTTACTGCCCTTGTTTTTTGCTAGCCTCTATATAAGCTCGGATCAATTTAACAATCGCACAAATCAGGTCGTCAGTAATATTCTGGATTATCAAAAAGGCAATCAAAACACCTCCATCGGACTGAGGCTTTCTTTTGCCCAATACAGTTTTAGCGTGATTAAGCATCATTTATTAATTGGATCTGGTACAGGGAGTTTTGAGGAAATATATCGCACTCTCAATGGTCCTAAAATAAACAATGAAACCTGGCCGGCTCATCCCCATAATGAATACATCTCAATATTATTCCAGTTAGGAGTGGTGGGTTTGAGCATTTTTTTATACTGGATTTACCTGCAAATTCGCTTCAGTTTTTCACTTCCACAAGAAGAAAAATTTCTGATGCAAGGGCTAGTGCTCGCATTTGTTTTATTAGGTTTTTGTAATGCTTCTTTATTGGTCAATCCAGCCGGTGCTTGTTATGTTTCATTTTTAGCCATTTTTATGGCCGCCAAATATGAGGGTAAGGGCATTAAATGCGAGTAGCAATTATTCACCATCAATTCAAGCTTAAAGGCGGGATGGAAACTTATCTTTTAAACTTAATAAAAGGTTTTAACGATCAACAAGATCAAGTTTCCATCTATGTTTATAAGCGTAATAAAATACAAGAAGAACCTATCTGTAATGTCAAGAAAACTAATTTATTTTGGTTGCCACGAACATTACGTAAATATTGGTTTGGTTCACATATACATAAACAAAAAAGAATGCAATTTCATGATTTAAGAGTGAGTTTAATGCGATCGTTCCATCAAGAAATAATAGTGTGTGGGGGGACTCATCAAGGATTTGTTTTTAATACTCAAAAAAAAATCACTCTGTCAGATAGATTAGAAATTGCCTGCGAAAAAAAAAGTTACGCTACTTCATTAATAGTTCTAGCCCATTCTGATCAACTAAAAAAAGAATTGATTGAACTTTACAGCGTTCCAGCATACAAAATTTTGATGGTTCATCCGCCAATCAACACTGAAAAATTCCATCAAGGCTTCCGTGACCAGAAAAAGCGGCTGCGTAAAAAATTTAATATCCATCCAGAAAAAAAGATAATTTTATTTCCTTCTACAGGGCATAGACGAAAAGGATTTTTCTCACTGATCGCTGCATTCAAACAACTCCCTGAAGCAGAATTTGAGCTTGTCATTGCGGGGAATAAGCCACACAAAAATTCCTGCGCCAATATCAACTACGTTGGCTTTGCCGAAGATATGGCGTCACTTTATAGTGCGTGTGATGTTACAATACTTCCCTCCCTCTATGAGCCATTTGGTCTAGCCGTTCCGGAATCATTACAGTGCGGTACTCCCGTAATTATTTCGAAGTTTGTTGGCGCAAAAGACCTTATAACAGAAGATGAAGGTATCATTTTGGCAGATATTACCCCTGCAACTATTGCCAATGCCATTTTGGAAGCGACGAGTAAGCAATACAATATAACTCCTCATTTCGCTGAGCGAAATGGCCTCGCCATCGAGACCCATATCCAAAAACTAAAGCAAACTTTTCGTGACCATTCCATGAAGACTGCCGACCGAAAGGAAGCGACATGAAGAAGAAAAAACGTGTTGATAAATTATTTGAGGGTTCGATTGATAAAAATGCATCGATAGCCTTCATATGTTCTTTCTGCTTAGGCGATACCTTGATGAGTTTGGTGACCGCGAATAATTTTGTGCGCAATGGCTATACAATTGAAGTCTTTGGGGATTATGCGTATGCCCTCAGAGATTGGTTCCCACAATTTAAAATATCACCGCTTATTTCAGTGGACCAACAACAGATACTACAAGAATATAAATATGTACTTCATATGTACGAATCCCCCCTTTCCAAGTCGGTATCTGAGTGGCATCCCGGTTCACTCACTTTGTCAGACTCGATCTATTATCTGGCTGATATGACAATGACTGATATTCAAGTAACGCTGTGTAGAGAAGAATTTAACCTAAAAGATTTGCAACGTGTTAATAACATACAAGCATTGCCCGATTTGATACACCGAGCGAATCCGTCACGTTTAATATTCCATCCCACCAGTTCTTTGCTTCGTAAAAATTGGCCAGCAAGAAAGTTTTTGAATTTAGCAAAACAATGTCAGAAAGAAGGATTTGAAAATTATTTTATTGTTTCACCTAAAGAAAGAAGTGATTGGTTGTGGTTAGAACAAGAAGGAATATATCTGCCTACCTTTGAATCATTAAGTGAAGTGGCGAAGTTTATTTTTGAGTCTGGTTATTTTATTGGTAATGATTCAGGTATAGGTCATTTAGCATCAAACCTAGGTATCCCCACCGTGTCTATTATTTTACGAAAAGGGGTGGCTAAACAGTGGCGTCCAACCTGGGCACCCGGGAAAGTAGTATTATCGCCTAACTGGTTAAATCCAAGACCCATAAAAGAAAAGCTATGGAAAATGTTTACGCGTGTTGATACTGTAAAGAAGGCTTTTGATGGCTTAAGACGAGAAATGGATGTTAGTTAGCATGCGGGGCAGGGTAAAAAAAATAATTGCCAATACTTCACATTATGTGTACCAAAAAAACTTCTATTCTGAATTTATGGGTGACCAAAATTTTTATACACAGCAGTTACAAATAGTATTGCCTCAACTAAATTTAGATCTGGCTAAGGTGGCTCTTTTTTTTAAAAATAGCCGTGGCGATACTTCCACTGTGGCACTTGTGCAGATGGGCCACGATTCCTATGTCATAAAACGTTATAACATTAAAAATTTTTTTCATGGGTTAAAAATACAGTTTCGCCGAAGTCATGGTTATCGTTCGTTTTGCTACGCTCATTTTTTGAAAAATAAAAATGTGCTAACTATTAAGCCGGTGGCTGTTATGCAGAAAAAATGGGGAATATTTAAATTCGAATCCTATTTTATTAGTCGATATGAAGAAGGTATGCGTGGCTGTCAATATTTCAACGATGCGTCTGGATGTCAAACAACTTGGACTGAAACGATTGATGCAATAGTGGAATTAATTAAAACGATGCATGCTAACTCAATCTATCATGGTGATTTCCATTTCGGCAACATGGTGATCAACAACAATAAGCCGATACTGTTAGACTTTGATCGTATTAAAATAGTGAAAAACCGCAATAGATTTGCCAAATTACATAGAAAAGATTTGAATAATTTTCTGCGTTATTTAATAAGAAACCCACTCGCTAATATGGCATTTCAAAGTCATGTAGGGTGGCAAGATTATTTAGGAGCTCTTGCTGTTATCCGCCGAGGATAACTCATCATGTAACAACATTATCTTCAGATAACGGTAGTAACATCCTTCAGCATTGGAAATTGCCAACATAAATCCTTTGCGGCCATCGAGAAAACCTAGCCTTAAAAAATAACCTCTAAAAAACGTCCACCCGCCACGCACAATGGCTTTGAGAAGCCCGCTTCTTTTGCCTTCTGCAAATTTATAGGTCGCACTCAAGGTAGAGTAGTCATTAATTTTATGGAGAACTTCTTCAAAGTTGGAGAATGAATTATGTAAAAGGGGGCCTTGCAACTTCCCAACGGTTCCATCAACAATAAGCGCTTCGTGTACCGGCAATTCTTTAAATATAGCTTTGTCTTTTTTGAAAAGACGCACACAGCTATCCTTTCTCCAATCACCAAAAGCCATGAATTGATTGCAATATTTAGATTTTCTAGGAATGCGGTAGGCAGAATGAAGCGACTCATTTTTTATTAGTGTGGTAATTTCTTGGCGCAAGGCACTACTTACAATTTCATCGGCATCGATTGCTAATACCCACGCAGAGGTACATTTTTGCAACGCTCTATTTTTTTGAATACCAAAACCTGGCCAATCAACTTGGTGTACATTGTCGGTGTATTGTTGACAAAGGCTCACGGTTTCATCCGTACTCCCGGAGTCTAGAACTATAATTTCATTTGCAAATTTCACTGAATCTAAACAGCTGAGAATATTATCTGCTTCATTTTTAGTGATAATTATAACGCTTAGTGAACTCATAAAGGTTGCCAAACCCGCCATTTACTGTAATCTTAATCCCCAAAAATAACATCGCGGGAAACAAATGACAATAAAGATTCCTAAGTACGAAGACATCACTATTTTAGTGGTGGGCGATATCATGTTGGATAGATATTGGCATGGAGCTACAAACCGTATTTCCCCGGAAGCTCCGGTACCCGTTGTGCATGTGCAAAATATCGAGGAAAGACCCGGTGGAGCAGCAAATGTCGCTTTAAATTTAAAAAGCCTGGGTTGCAAAGTTAAATTACTGGGCATCATAGGTAATGACTCTGCGGGGAATTCTCTGGAGGTAGCTTTATCGAATGCAGGCATTGATTGCCATTTACAGCGTGTCCCAGAGCTACCTACGATCACCAAACTCCGCGTTATTGGTCGCAATCAACAGCTCATCCGATTAGATTTCGAGCAAGAGTTTCATTATGTTGAAAAAGATAGTTTAAACAAAGCATTTCAAGGCTTCCTTGCAGAAGTAGATGCGGTTATTTTTTCAGATTACGGTAAGGGAACGTTAGTCGCTGTGGCCAATATGATTCAAGCAGCGCGCAGAGCAAAGAAATTTATCTTCGTCGACCCCAAGAGCACCGATTTCACTTGCTACCAAAATGCCACCCTCATTACGCCTAATTTAAAGGAATTCCAGCAAGTTGTGGGCCATTGTCACTCCGAAGCAGAGATAGTAAAAAAAGCTCAACTACTCATTAACCAGCATAATCTTGAAGGGCTGTTAGTCACTCGAGGAGAGGACGGCATGTCTCTGATATTAAAGGATGCCCTGCCTGTTCATTTACGAGCTCATGCCAGAGAAGTCTATGACGTCAGTGGCGCAGGAGACACTGTTATTTCGGTGCTTGCCGCAAGTATAGCGTCGGGGTGCGACTTTGAAACATCGAGTATTCTTGCAAACCTAGCAGCAGGTATTGTGGTTAAAAAATTGGGCGTGGCCACGGTATCAATCCCAGAGCTGCGTAGAACATTACAACGTAAACATGGTAGCGATTCAGGAATTCTGCATGAAGATGATCTGATTATTGCTATCGAGGATGCTCGAGCACATGGTGAAAAAATTGTCATGACCAATGGCTGTTTTGATGTGTTGCATGCAGGGCATATTACTTATTTAGAAGAAGCACGTAGTTTGGGTAATAGACTAATTGTGGCTATTAACGATGATAACTCTGTTAAACAATTAAAAGGCAATAATAGACCGATTAATACGCTGCAAGATCGCATGATATTAATATCGGCCCTACGTTGTGTCGACTGGGTGGTTTCGTTCTCTGAAGATACGCCGGAAAGACTCATTACGCGTGTGTTACCCGATATATTAGTCAAGGGAGGTGATTACAGTATCCCTGATATAGCAGGTAGTAAACAGGTGCTAGAAAATGGTGGCGAAGTGAAAATTTTAAGTTTTGTTGAAGGTTACTCATCAACTGCTACCATAAAACGTATGGAGGAATCGATATGCTAGTAGTGACGGGAGGCGCAGGTTTTATTGGCAGTAATTTGGTGAAAAGTCTTAATAAGCGCGGTTATAGTGATGTGTTAGTGGTTGATGACTTGACTGATGGAATCAAATTCAAAAATCTCGTCGATTGTGAAATTACAGATTATCTAGATAAAGATAACTTTCTTACTAAATTACAAAATCAAAATTTTATTTCTAACATCGAAGCTATCTTTCATCAGGGGGCCTGTTCAACGACGACAGAATGGAACGGTCGTTTCATGATGGAAAACAACTATGAATATTCTAAAACACTTCTTCATGCCTGTTTGGATGCCAAAATCCCTTTAATTTATGCTTCAAGTGCCGCTGTATACGGTTTAACAAAAACATTTAAAGAGTTGCCTGAATATGAATCGCCACTCAATGTGTATGGCTATTCCAAACTTCAGTTTGATCGTTATGTGCGTCGCTTTTTAAATCAAGGTAATAGCCAGATAGTTGGCTTGCGCTATTTCAATGTTTTTGGTGCAGGAGAGGATCACAAAGGCAGCATGGCGAGTGTCATCTTTCATTTTTATCATCAGCTTAAATCGAGCGGTACCCTAAAATTATTTGAAGGCTGTGAAGGTTATGAGAATGGCGAGCAGCGTAGAGATTTTTTGTATGTTGATGATGTTACAACCGCCAACCTATGGTTTCTAGATAATGAGCAGGCAAGTGGTATTTTCAATTTAGGAACAGGTACAAGTAGAAGTTTCAATGATGTAGCAAATGCTGTGCTCGATTATTTTGGAAAAGGTAACATTGAATACATACCTTTTCCGAATCATTTGAAGGGACATTATCAAAGTTTTACCGAAGCCGATATTAGTTTGTTACGTCAAGCAGGTTACCAACATCCTTTCTCAAGTCTGGAATCGGCAGTTAAAAATTATCTGCTGCAGCTAGATCGCTAGCCGTTAAGGATTTCTGCTTTTTTCTTCAGCTTTCGCTCTTTCTTTCGCTTGATTGAGGCGGTCTGCTTGAACCTTCTGCTGATCCGCGGGTACTTGACCGGTGCTTTGGGTCGAAGTCCCTTGGTCGGCATTAGTTTTCATAAGCTGATTGATATTATCTTGAACTTGTTTTTCGGAGATTGCTAACAATTGTTTTGAAGCTTGAATATTGCTCAATTGGTTAATGGTCATTAATGCAATCATCCGCTCATTATCTTGATGCAGCCTATGTACTTGAGCTTGTAATTCTGCTAACACGAATAACATTTCTCGCTGCACATTGGTTTCAGAAGCGGTGGACATTTGTGTATACCAAGTGGGAGAGGAGGCTCGCCAGGTGGCATTATAATTTTCAATTTGAGCAACGCTGGGATTCGCAACACCCAAACCGGTATCCCCTGCTTGTATTGTGCTGATAGGTAACCTTCGTTGATACATCCAATATAAATTATTAAGTATCACCGATTGTTGTGCTAATACTTGTCGTCGTTGAACTTGGAATGACTGGTAATTGGCCGAGTTTTGAATATCTAATTTTTGTTTCGAACTGAGTTGTGATTCCGGAAAACTATTAAGATTAAAAGTGGAAACCGGAGTGGCATACCCTGACATAAAATGAATAAAATTCAATGCGATGTTTTGTGAATTTTGGTCACTATAAGAGAGGGGACCAATTAAAGAGGTAAAGTTGAAATTTTCATTACCTTGAATGAGTGCTTTTTGCATATTGGACTGTACGGAGGAGGAGTAAAAAGGAACGGGTATTCCTCCCAGGGTGATACTAGGCACCACGGTATCACTTGCTTGAATGGCAGCCAGCTTAGTTAAATTTAATCCTAGGTTTTGGGTTTGAGGATCTAAACCCGCTAATATATCTTGATCATTCAATGCCTTCACATTTGTCACAACCGTCGGAATTGCGGTTTTATGTAACGTATTATTTGTGACTACTTCGTTGCCTATATTTGAAGGAGTTTGAAAAATATAGGTAGCAGCGGTATTTACCATACCGTCAAGACTCGCTCGAATTGCATTCAGTGCCTTGATAATATCACCCGGGCTTTGAGCATTAGCGGACTGATAAGAGAGGCTAAAGACAGCGATTACAAAAACAGCGATGCTTTGTTTCAAATAAGAAAATGTTATTTTCATGCGAAAGTTCCTGGCTTAATAATATTTAATTCCACCTTGATTTTGTGGCGCTGGATTAGGCGTCTGCGATATAGGTGGTGGGGGTGGGGTAACTATCGCTGGGGGGGGCGGTGATACTCTAGGCGCAGGTGTTGTATTGACACCTCCTCCCTGACTTCCTCCCGTAGATCCAGCTGCACCACTATTTAATTCTTGACTGACAAAATTGGAATAAACTTGAAACATTTTTGTTATTTGATTCCCTTCTTCCTTGTTGATAACTGATTGAACGCAACTTGCTTTTGAGTTACCCGTATTAGAGGAGCCTCCTCTCAAGCAGTCTTGCACATCGGTATAAACATCGGCATACGAGGGCATAACTATCATCATTAATAATATGGCAATTAACTTCTTAGCCATGCTCATCACCCTCCAAAGCTTTAAGCACAAGTGAAAAACGTTCTGGTGAAAAAACTCTTCCCAATAATCTTAGTCTTTCAAAGACAATATTTCTTCGCAAGAATAAGCCGGGAACATCATCAGTGATTTGACTGGTTTCTTCTGCATGCATCAATAATTTTGATGCAGCGCCTGGATAAGCTATATCCATGCACTGTAGTAAGCGTAATGCGCGTCCTGCTTTAATAAAGGTGGCGACTTGAATGAAAGGATCTTCTTGCTGCAGGTCAATGTTACCAATATCTTCTAAGGTCTCACCCAATTTTGCCATGGCAGCTTCTAAGGCGGGGTCACCATCGAGTGTCCAATTTTCTACACCTTCCATGAAACTGATGACACGATAGATCATCGGGTCTTTGTATTCAAACCAGAATTGGTGGACGGCTTCATTACTTAGATCAGGCATATTAAAATCATCTAAGAAAAAAAATTAGTATACTAGAATATCTAAAAAAATGACAATACGTACCCTCCCTAGTATCATGGAGGATTGTATATCTTTTTGCGTTAAGTGAGGGATTCTAATGAAGGTGACTAAAAGGGTCGGTCGCGTAGTAAAGCCTTTTGTAAACTTTCCAAGATGGATGGGTTTCGGTCAATTGTGGGCGAATTATGAGGCTATCGTCAAGACGATAAAAGATATGCGAATTCATCGCCCGCCCGTCCGCACTGAAACTTTTGAAGAAGCAAAAGCTCGACTCCATCTTACTGATGAAGATATTCAACAACGAAAAAGAAATTGTCTCATCCTTAGTATTATCTATTTCACCGCCACGCTCATATTTTTCATTTACTCCCTATATATGATTATTCATGGGCATTTAGGAATGATCCTAGGATTGCTCATTACTGCCTTAATGGCGGCTTTTACCTATCGCGAACATTTTTGGTATTTCCAATTAAAGACCAGGACGCTCGGCAATTCGTTTAAGGATTGGTTACATTTTCTCTTTCGAGGTAAGCGTAAATGAAGGCAATTAAAACTACCCTTCTCTCTTTAGCATTAATTTTATTTTCAAGTGCCGCATTCAGCCAATCAACCTCAGATATTGGTGGTTCGATAGTAAATGCCTTTTCAGGAAATTCGTTATCCCAAGCTTTCGCGGGTATTGGTGGGGGGGCAGGCTCTCAACTAGGTATTCCCACTAATCCCTCATTTACTCCATCGTACACTGATTTATCGGTAAATTACTTAGGACAGATTTTTGGCACAGTGGGCACGGTGCTTCATGGAACCAGCGGCCAGATGTTAGGTCAACTCTTTAAAGTTTTTAATATCGGTATTTTAGTTTTAGCGGGCATCTTTTTAATTTACACCATTATCATGACAGTGCTAAACACCGCTCATGAAGGTGAATTTATGGGCCGCAAATGGAATTCGGCGTGGATAGCTATACGAACGGTTTTTGGCTTGGGTCTTTTAGTGCCTTCAAGCACCACAGGTTATTCAGCAATCCAAGTAATTGTGATGTGGGTCGTGATACAAGGGGCTGGGTTTGCAAACATGGCCTGGTACAGCGCGCTGGGTTATTTAGTGCAAGGCGGGCAAGTGTATACCCCTCCCGCAACCGATACATCGAAGATGGTTGATCTCGTAGGCACGGTGTTGGAAATGCAAGTTTGTATGTACGATGCCGAAAAAGTGATGAAAAAAAATCAACAGAATTTGAAAGCGGCGCAGCAGTCGCAGCAAGCCAGTAGCCCAAATACCAATACCGCTGCTCCCATTCTCCCGCAACAAAATTTTATTCAAAATTTTAAACCCTATTTCGCTGTTAAAATTGACGGAGGAGTCGCTAATAGTTATGTGAGATTCCCGGGAAATGAATATCAATCAGATGGAGATCAAGATAATGCGTGTGGTCAAATAAGTTTTGGCACCGTAGAAGTTAAGAACGCCGATGCCCAGGCAGATGCTAAAGCCTCAACTTTAAAGGCCGCCATCCAGCAAATTATGCTGGATACTGACTCCTATGCTAAGCAAATTGTGAATCCAAGTAATGATCAGGGCAATAGTGATAATTTTCCCTCCCAAGTAGAAAGTGCAATAGTGGGAGGGGCTGCTGATTGGGTAAATATTACCCTGCCCATTCGAGCGGGAGCGCCTTCATACACTTCACAAATGATGGTTGACTACGGTCAGGCTGCGGTACAACAAGGTTGGATCATGGCGGGACGCTATTATTTTGCTCTTGGCAATGTGCAGCGCAAAGTGACTGCTGCCACCAGTGTAGCGGTGACCATTGATCAACAGCCCGCGGGATTCCCAGCCTCCCCCGATTATATTTCGTTTGCTAAATCTCCGGGGCCTGAGGTAACCAATATGGGTGCCCTTAGAGGTTTTAGCCCTGAGGTTGATAAACCACATTTAGCAAGCATAATGGGCCACAGCGGGGTGGGTATTTATGTGAGTGCAGCTCGAGCTGCCGCGAGTCAAGTAGATCAGTCAAGCAAAGTTAATTTAAATATTGGAGGTGGAGGAATTTTAGGCTTTATGTTGGAGCCCATCAGTTCAACATTGCATGAGGTCTTAAATCTATTGGGAGGCTCTACGGGTGACCCAATTCTGATCCTTCAAAGAATCGGCACACTTTTTATCGCGTTAGCGATGATCATGTGGTTATCGGGAACTGTAGGGCTATTTGCACTGGGGGTGGGGTCTTCTGCAATGTCAAGTATGCAACCCTTGGGTTACGGGGTTGAGGATGCCATTTTGGCTTTTGTGCCTACCTTCACCGCCTTTATTTTAATATTTTATGTATTAGGAGCGACCTTTGCGTACTACGTCCCCTTAATACCGTTTATCATTTTTGTTTTTTCCGCGGTCGGGTGGCTTATTGCTGTGATTGAAGCCATGGTCGCTGCCCCGCTCGTCGCCTTAGGAATTACCCATCCCGAAGGCCATGACCTGCTCGGTAAAAGTGAACAAGCCATCATGCTGTTACTCAGTGTTTTTCTAAGACCGGTATTAATGGTAATTGGCTTAGTAGCAGGGATGATTTTATCTAGAGTCGTGCTACGATTCTTAAATTCAGGCTTCTTTGGCATTGTATTCGACATTGGTGATTTTAACCTATTTGCGTTTGTCTCCATCTTAGTAGTGTACTGTATGTTATTGGTCGCCGTAGTGAATCAATCTTTTTCTCTCATCTATGTCATCCCTGATCGAGTAATGCGTTGGCTCGGTGTGTCTGAACAAAGCACCGGTGCTCAAGAAGCATTGCAAAGCGCTAAGGGTGGATTTGAGCAGATGACCGGCGGTATGGAAAGATTAGGCGGGGGTGTTTCTAGCGGTTCAGCGGGTACAGCTGAAAAAGCAATGAAACGACGTAGAGATGCCAAATCGCTTAACGATAAACAAACCTCAGCCACAGGGGAAAAGTAATTGCGAGGAGAAATTCCCCTGCGTCGTCCTCAAAGAGGGCGGCGTTGCCATGCATCTACTTTTAATTTTTGCCCTATGCAGAAGTCGTAAGTGCTTTTCCCCAGTTTACTAAGCTAATTAAAATAATTATTAAGGGAGGCAAAAAACATAATACTGCCAAATAGCTCCATGGCCTCACATTCATCCCAAAATAGGCGCAAAGCAAAGTAACCGTTGCTAGCGGAATAATTTTAATAAACCTAAAACTTGAACGTATCTTGATCGGTTTATTCGTTGGAAGGGTGGCCCTTAAAAAATAAGTCAAATTGCGTTTATCTGCGATTAAGGCAATAACAACTACATTGCAAATGATTGCGACCACCAGCGGCACAAGATTTGATACAGCAGATATATTTTCCATCATCCAAATGAATAACCACCCGACTATATTTAATAAAAAAGAATAAATAATAATTTGACGTAACGATTTATTTTGAGAAATAAAAGCGATATATCCGCCACTTACAAAACTTAGACCTAGCCACCAAAAAGTTAGCAAAATTTTAAAATGAGCGGGTAATGAATGAGGGGTGCCGACTTGCCACTCCGTGGTTGAAGGGGTTGGAAGCATCAAAATAATGACACTTAGCAGCGAATAAAGCAGGCTAATCGATAAGACAATTCCTAATAAAATTATGGCTAGGGGCACTTTCTGATACATTAAGAAATGGATAAATTTTATCGATAAGGGATGAGAACAAATGATAAATAACAGGCCACTCGCTAGCATCAAATTAAAACTAGTACCTGATACTAATGTAAAATGAAACGATTGTTGTAACAGTAGAATAAAGCTCACCGCCATAATTGCTAATGAAAATACCAGTACCGCAAATGAAATAGAGCGCATATAACTGTCGACAGCCACACCAATCGAATCTAAGTGGCTATTTTTAAAAAAGGGCTGGTAGGCAGTGCTGAGCAGCCCTGACTGTTGCTTATAATAAGTAAAAAACCCTAGCGTTAGCGCGAACAAAAGCATAAATCCCCACGGAAATAAGCCCGCACTCAGACTGAAATGAATAGCATTGAAATTATTGCCCATCACCTTAGCAAAACTCCAAAGTGCTAAATTCAAAATGAGCTGACAGAGAAATAATGAAAGCAGCCATTTTAAATTTACGGGAATTATTTTTTCACCTAAATGAAGTTTAGACTTAGAGGTAAATAGGAGGCAGACGAGAATGATTAAACAGGCCCAATGACTCATGGCAATATTTTGCAGTTCATCAAAAAAAAAGAAATACAGCAGGGTAGTTAATAGGCAAAAAGGAACCACAAAGAAAAAGAGTAAATCGTAGCGTGCTTTGATTATTTTCATGATAACACTTGTTTATTATTTGCTAAGGTTGCCGGTACATCCAGCACTACAGCTACAGCTTAAACGCCAGCATCCCTATCTGCACTGCGGTGTCCTGCTGAAAGCACGTTGAATGTCCGCTCTGAAATTCGCCCTTCCTTAAAAGCCCGTTCAGCATCCACTATCATAGGTTGGCCGCGCTCTTTTACCAGTCGGCGAGTCATTGCAGTAGCTTGCTCTGGATTGACGCTCAGCAGTTTGTCACGTACCTCTTCATCGAAAACCAAGAATTCTCGCAATGCCATCCGTTTGCCATCTACTGTGGGTGCAAGTTGCTGCCAGATGATTAATCGAATCGTTTCGATAATATCGATACTTCTTCCATTCCGTTCTTCTTGAGGGAAGGTGCCGACAAGGCGGCGAATGGTTTCTGCGACACCGTTGGCATGCAGGGTGGTATAGACGGGATGTCCTGTGAGCGCTGCTTCAAGAACCGCGCTCATTGTTTCGATATCGCGTGCTTCTCCTACTAAAATCAAGCGGGGAGTCCGTCTTAACGCATTACGTACACCGGCCGCAAATGAAGGAAGGTTACGCGGAATTTCGGATTGTGCAACGATGGAAGTGGGTTTTTCAATCGCGTCAAAAACAAATTCAATAGGTGATTCGTAGGTAAGAATTTTACGATGGCTAAGGTTATCTTCTGCAATACTTCGGATAATGGCGGCTAGTAGAGTGCTTTTCCCCGATCCGGTCGCTCCTGTTACATAGACTACCCCGTCTCTAGGTGCTATGGCATCGATAATGCTTTGAGGCAGACCTAGCTCTGACAATTTTGGCGGTTCATTCGGAATAGTTCTCAGCGTAACTTGAATTCCAGCATGACCTTCTACCTGGCAGCCGGTTCCATTGACCCTAAACCGAAACCTGTCTGCACGTGTTGGACGTATCTCAAAATGAGTATCAACATCGGAACCACTTAATAGTTGCGTAGTACCATTGGGCCCATACATGAAATTGAGCAAGTCGCCTACTTCAGTATTGGTGAGTTTACGATGAGTGATTTTATGAAGCCGACCGTAAATTTCAACTAATACTGGCTCATTAGTCTGGAAGATAACATCAGAGGCATTACGTTTAACGCAATACTCTAATAGAGGTTCCAAATGTGAAGCAGTGAACCGATTGGGTTCATTTGGATAAGTCTGCTCTTTAAACTCATTATCGACATTCATTTACTGCTCTAAGGTGTATTTCTAATAATTGTAGCGCATCTTTGGGGCGGTTTGTCTCGCACCGGACAACATACCTCTCCTGGCCCTGTTTTAGCCACGACGGGCTTCCAAGTATCGGGGTTAGGATTGAGTTTTGAGGTGGAGGATATGGTGAGTATTCTATCGTTAATGCGAATTTCATCACCATTACCAGTCACGCCCAATTCCGTCTTAGAAACATAGGGTGGTGTTACCATATTTTGCGCGAGGAGTTTTCGATAAAGAACCATGCCGCTATAATCTCGTTTTAATCGGGATAGATTTTCGGCGAAAATTTGATTCGCCTGCTCAATTCCTTGTTGCCAGCCTATATTTACATAGCAATTCCACACTGCACCTTCGTCGGTGTTTTTAGGTAATAGGGTGACGTCAGGGGGTTCAGGTTGGCAGAATTTCATCCATATATATTCTCGCCAGTTTGGGGGAGCAGTGACAAAGCAGGGTGGGCGGACCAGCCTATAAATTTGATCTGCAGCGCGAATAACTTCACAGGAGTCTTGCGTTAATTCTTGTCGCCCTTCTTCTAATACAGGGGGTTTGATATCGTCTTTCAACATTAGCGCTCTAAAGTTGTAAATGTTATCCAACTGGGTTTGTTGCCGTCTTAATACACAGTTTATCTGTTCTGAGCGCCAGGCTAAACCACCTTGAGCGCCAACGAGGGTGGCGGTTTCAGTCAGGAATTTTAATCTAAGGGGGGCAATGTTGCCAATAGCGCGAGGATTATTAAGCGCCGCGATATGAATGAGTTCTCTAGGCTGACCTTTTCTGCAATTTTGGCAGCCGGCAATCAATCCTAATAGTATAAAAATGATTAGGGTTATATTTTTTTTCATCTTTTTATGGATTATACCTAAGTTCTATTACTCGACTATTCGGATAAACCACGATACAGGCTTTCTTATGAATCTGTAAACTAATGTTGCGTAGTATATCTGCAAATGCAGTATTCTTTGCAGTTATTGACACAATCACCGGAATTGCAGGAGGTCTACCCAAGACTCTTACGCAATAATGGGTTGCATCTGCAATACGACGTAGTAATGGTTCCACTGGACCTATCCAATCAACCGATGCTAAACAAGCCAATCCAAATCGAGGGGCATCAATTGGCGGAGGTAATCTCACGCAAGGATGGGCCGCTTTTTCAATTTCTGCTAAGGAGTCCAATGATCTACTCACCGATACCGCTGCCTCTGCTAATTTAATTTCAGCATCATCGGCATTTAACTGGTAAGGGAGGGTGGGGACAGCGTTATTAGTAGCAACTACATATTTTCGTGTGGTACATCCCACAAGGAGAAAAGTAATAATAAGTACGATAAGTAGTTTTTTGTTCATATTGTCCTTACCGGCGGGGGGGTGTCTATTCCATAGGCTATTGAACCAAGAAGGGTAGGCTGTGTCAAGGAGCGCTCGAAGTCCTCAGAGTAGACTTTATCCATGAATAAGCTAAACTTTTAGTATCTTTTAGTGTGAGAGGAATGCAATGGCAACTAGAATGCCTTCTCCGGATGCGAGTTGGCGCGATTCAGCCCGTTTTCCGAAATTTTTCATCTTTGACTCCAGGGCGGTATTTCCGTTATTGCTTTGGATGTTACATATGCGCTTATGGACATTCATTCTCGCCATGATTGCAATGGCATTTTTCAGCTTGCTGCTTAGATTTGGTTTTACCGTCTCTATCTTCCTGAGGTGGCTGAGAGCAACCATAGCAGGGCGTCGTAAAACCGCTATACCTTGGTGGGCTTAATATGGATTTAACGAAACAATTATGTGCAGTAGCCAAAAAGCTCAATGCGAATTTTACTTTCAATGACAGGCCTATGACCTATCAGGAAGTGTTCACTGAGACAGGGTTACTACCTGCAATCGCGCGCCGGGCTGACCAGCTATGCTCGTTATGCCTGGGATATGGTATTGGTATATCATTTGATGAAGCTGAAAAATCCGTGTTAGGAGTTAAGGTGACTTTTGACGATATTACGCCCAATATTCTTCGCTTACTCTGTATAGCCGATGTCATCTCGGAGTTGATGTTTTCGGCCCCAAGCCGTGACCGTACGCCGTTAGATGAATTAATGTATGATTAAACTACCGGGTTTTGGTAGTCAATTATATCTTTTTGTAAAGCTTGTTTTTAAGAAATTATTTACTTATAACTCTTATATGAGGATTTTTTCTTTTAAGAGTTTGTTAAGGCAACCACGATAGAATGGAAGCTAGTCAAAAAGGGATTTAGCCGATAGTTAGGATTTACACAAAAACATATAACTATAAAGTATAGGTACTAATATGAGCGCTTTCTTTCAAAAACCTAATGATATGGGTGGTTCCCTATCCGAAAATCACATTCGACAAAGATTGAGTGAGATATTGGATGGTGGTAAAGATCTCAGCATGGCTTTAGAGAAAGCCAAAAAGCCATTACTGCCTTTTTTAAGCACTAAAGATCAAGCTTCTAGAGATAATTTTAATTTGATTACCCACAACATCTCAATTTTTACTAAGGGACTTCACGAGCTTGATAATCTGTTAGAACATCCAGAATTTTCCTCGGAGATGCATACCCCTTAACAATTAAGGCTACGTATTAATGGCCAGTCGTGAGCATTATAAGGAAATTACCGATAAATTAATTGAATTACTTCAAGATCTATTGGCAAGTGGCAATTGGGAAGCTAGCCTTTTTTTAAGAACCGCCCATAAAAAATATCAAGATCTGCTGGATCAAGCTTTGGCTCTATCGCAGCAGATTGAATCTAATCATATCAAATACAAAGATGAGGAATATCAGCTCAAGATTAAGCAGGGCTTTATTTCCGTTTATGTATCTATCTATCAGTCTGACCCTTTTAATATGATGAAATGGGAAACAACTTTAAAAAGTATTAAAGAATACAGTATTAATAGGCCTATCTACCGTACTCAAGAGCACATCGAAGAAATGCTACGCTCCAAAAATTCCCCCAATGAAGGCTATGTGTCGATTTTAATACAGCCCTCGGATATTATTCGGCCCTACACAGGTAAAATTATCGAAGATAGATGGGGCCATGAATTACTCACCTTGCGTGAGAATAGTCTTGTGTCTCACAATATTCTTGAATTTGTGCATCATGGCCGTAGATTTTTGTTCAAAAAGGGAAAATTATTATTAAAATCAGATAGTAGATGATATCTGTACTATAATATTTAAATACCAATTAGTTTCCTGATCACGAATAAAGGGTAAAAAAATGCCAGCACCTCAACAGCAACAAGGTGGAGGGGGAGGTTCAGATAACTCCCTTGATTTTTTATGGATGATTGTTCTCATTGTAGGAGGGCTTGCCTTAACCTGGTTTTTTGGTCGTGAGTATATTGTGGCTGGAGTGCTAAAAGCCCGTCTTTACGAAATCTATTTGATAGAATATGTGTTACGAAGTTACGCCTTTGTGGCCGGTTACTTACATCTCCCGCTACCTAATGTGGGTGTATTAAATAATGATTTAGCTGTAATAAATTCTAAACCCGTGGGGATGTCTCTGCAGCAATTGATGGATTTAAGTAACAATGTGGGCCGATTTTTAATGATACCCGCCGCCTTTGTCATTACCATCATGGCCATCATTACCTACTTTGTTAATATCACTGAGCGATTCAAGCATGTTTATAGCATGGATACCTTGCGTAAGTCCGAATACCACATTTGGCCCCAAATAACTCCAGTAATGCGAGCTGATCTTGTTAAGAAAGATTTAGATGAAGGCCCGTGGGCCACTTCACTTACCCCAATGCTATTCGCAAAAAAGAATAAATTGTTAATCGAGCATAAAGAGAATGGCAAAACCACTGTTACTCTCAATGAAGGTGCTGCTTATCGAGTGATGTCGCTGCAAGTGGGCCAGTTCTGGCGTGATATAGACTCCTTCCCTCTGCACATCCAGGCGTTATATGCCATTTTCTTAGCACGAGCGAATCAAGACAGAAAAGTAGCTGATAAACTACTGGCTCAAATAGGCGCTTCTGCTACTTCGGACAGACTCAATTTTGCCGGTGTGGCTGAAACGGTTGCCAAACATAAGAATTCTAAGTTCGCAAAATATGTGGAAAAAAGACACTCCTATATGTTACCCCTCATGGCCACATTATTAGAGCTAGCAAGAACAGACGGGGTGTTAGCAACGGCAGAGTTTTTGTGGCTTAAGCCTATTGATCGGCCTTTATGGTATATGTTGAATTCGGTGGGTAGGCAAACTGCTTTTCCTGAAGTGTCAGGTGCCTATGCCCATTGGTTAGCAGAGAAAAAATTTGGTAGACCGTTGCGGGTCCCCATGATTGATGAAGCTGTTAAAGCATTAGACTGGGCGATTAAAGAAGTGAAATACGAACCGGAAGATGAGTGATGAAAACTGTACAGCGCGGCTTAGAGAAACGCCAGGAGCAAAATCCTCAACAATTAATCCGTGATACGAGGACTTTCGGGCAGCGTGTTGGCGATTTTTTCAAAAACTCAACCTCTGTAGCCGTTACACTTATTATGATGGCAGTGGCGATCTTTTTTGTTCCAGGTCTGACTGATTTGATGCTACTGTTTGCTGTTATTACCTTCCTTATTGCCGTTACAAGAAAAACAACCTTACCTTTTCGTTTACCCTTAAGTTCTGGTCGCAAAGATTACAATGATACCCCTCCAGGAAGTGACAAACCTCGCAAAGGTCGCGGCATTTATTATTTTGGTAATGAACGGTCCTCTAACTTAGAATTGTGGTTTTCGAATGAAGATATGCGTACCCACGTTTTAATCTTCGGGTCTACCGGTAGTGGTAAAACAGAAGCATTAGTTTCACTCTGCTATAACTCACTCCTCCAAAGCAGTGGCTTTATCTATATTGACGGTAAAGGGGATAATGCATTATTTGCAAAAATATTCTCTATGGTGCGTTCTATGGGTCGCGAAGATGATTTGCTATTGATCAACTTTATGACAGGGGCGCGCGATATTATTGGTCCACAAAAAGCACGACTCTCTAATACTATGAATCCCTTTTCTATTGGCTCCTCAAGTATGTTGTCTCAATTAGTGGTGAGCTTAATGCCAGACTCTGGTCAATCTTCTGACGGGGACATGTGGAAGGGCCGTGCAATTGTATTCGTTGAAGCCATTATGAAGGTGCTTGTGGCAATGCGGGACGCGGGTTATATCTTGCTGGATGCGAATACTATCCGAAATTATTTTCAGTTAGATCGGATAGAAGCCATGGTCCTCGAAAAAGTGTTTATCCGTGATGGACAAGAGCCGGTGAGTTTAGAGGGAATGTCCCCGGGCATTCTCGAACCTATTACAAACTATCTGATTAACTTGCCTGGCTATAATAAAGAACGAAAAGGAAAACAAGTTTCTCAGGTTTTAGAACAGCATGGGTTTATTACCATGCAGTTGACTCGGGTATTCGGTTCATTGGCAGATACCTATGGCCACATTATTCGTACTAATTTGGCAGAGGTAGATCTTAAAGACGTCGTGTTGAACCGGCGTATTATGGTGGTGTTATTACCTGCCTTAGAAAAATCCCCCGATGAATTATCCAACTTGGGTAAAGTAATTATTGCTTCGCTTAAAGCGATGATGGCAGCGGGTTTAGGGGATGAAGTCGAAGGTAAATACCATGAATTGATTCAGCGCAAGCCGACCAATGCCGCAACTCCATTTTTATGCGTGTTAGATGAGTATGGTTATTATGCTGTGAAAGGCTTTGCTGTAGTTCCAGCACAGGCCCGTTCCTTGGGATTCTCAGTAATTTTTGCAGGACAAGATTTACCGGCATTTGAAAAAGCTTCAAAAGAGGAAGCGGCTTCCATTGGGGCCAATACAAATATTAAAATTTGTATGAAACTAGAAGATCCGATGCAAACATGGGAATTCTTCCAAAAAACTGCTGGGGAAGCCTATGTTACCCACGTAAGTGGTTTCCAATCTGAAGCCCGAGGATTATTAAATAGTTATTTAGATAATCGGGGTGCGCAATTAGAGAAACGTTCGCGCATTGATTTAATGGATTTGAAAGATCAACGCGAAGGTGAGGCACATATTTTTTTCAAGTCCTCTATTATTCGCGCCAAAATGTTTTACGCTAATCCTAAACCTGTTAAGGCAATGAGGTTAAATCAATTCTTAAAGGTAGATGGACCGTTGGATTCTTTATTGGATAGTTTTGATAAAAATATTAGGAGCTTTGAGCATAGAATTCATAATGGGGGTTACTTTACTGACACCACTCCTCTCTATGACGATTTAGAAAAAATAGCAGATGCAATCAACGCCAATGAAAATGTGCCTCCCATTGAAAAAGCGGTCTCCGCGCTGCTGGCATATCATGAACGTGATGTCGCTCCTGTCAAAGAAGAGATTATTTCGCTGCCTGAGAATGAATTGAACATTTTCACACCGCTAAGGGTAAATGAATATTTATTGCCGCTTCTCCTCAATAATGAAGATCGGTTTAAAGCTTCTATTTTAAACCCCGGTACCACAAAGGATCAGATAGGGTATGTTGAGCGGTTGCTAGGGAAATCCGAACAATATGCTAATAATGTGGCTTCTGAAATAGTTAAAGATATGCAGTCTGCTACGCATTATCCCCCTGTGGTGGATTTAAGGCCGACAGGGGACGAAATTGCAGAAGTTATCAATCAGCTAGTAGGTACAATTAGCCTTAAAAAGCAAGAGGCCGCGACTGCAAGTGATGCCACTTCTTCCGATGAATAATAGTCACGCAATTCTTTCTAATTAATTCAATTTTAAAAAAATATCTTGACTGGGTTTTAAGGTAACTAAAAGAGCGGGTTTAACCTGATAGTCTGCTTGAGGAAGATGTGGCACAAATCGTTGTAACAGCATTATTAAAATTATCTTCATATTAAGCAGCGCAAATTGCCGTCCAATACAAAATCGGGGCCCAAAGCCGAATGGAATATAGGCGCACTTAGGTCGTGATTTAACTGCTTCACTGGAAAAACGTTCCGGATAAAAGATATTGGGTTGACTCCAATAGGCGGGATGTCTATGAATGAAATAGGGAACGATGTTTACAATGGAATTCTCTGCAATGGTGTAGTTTGATAATTGATCATTATTTATAGCGCGCCGCGTAAAAATCCAAATCGGTGGATAAAGTCTTAGTGATTCTGAAATCACCATTTCCAAATAAGCAAACTTATCGAGCGACTCTGCAGTAGGAAGGTTAAGGCCCAGATTGCGTTTGATTTCTGTTTGGACTTTAGCCAAGACGTAGGGGTTCTTTATCAAATTATATAATGTCCAGCTAAGAGCATTTCCCGTAGTTTCATGCCCTGCTACGAAAAAATTATTTACCTCTCCCAAAATAGCCTCGTCGGTGAGGAGGAACTCACCTGCTGAATTTTTGTGGAGTAAACTCTGAAGCAAAGGTTTATGTGCTGTAACAAGTGAATTTTTTATATGAGTCAAAATAAAATCATTAAACTCTTTTTTTACTGACTGAAAGCGTAAATTTTTTAATGTGGGTAACCATTTCCAGAGAGTACTGCTTCGCACTGCATAATCATTTAATATATGAATTTTGCGAACGAGTTCGAGAGAATGTTCTGAAATATTTATTCCCAAAAGCGCCTCTGAAGAGATATTCATTGCTAGTGACATCATCTCTTGTGAAATATTAATGGAAGCTCCTTTTTTTAACTGCAACTTCTCTAACATTGCCTGGGTATATTTGTGGATGAGGGGGACGCATTCAGTGATTGGTTTGCCATGGAACTGAGGTTGGAATTGTTTGTGCCGTTGGACCCATTCTTTTCCTGAAGCGGTAAGGAGACCTTTGCCCATAATTCTTTGGATTTTTTCGTAGCCAGTTCCTTTCTTGGTGTAGTTGTCTTTATTACCCAAGAGCACATGATGGATAGCTTCTGGGTCATTAACGATATAATTGGTCCTGAGCATTGGCAGACGCACAATGTCCTCATTTCTTAATAAGTATTCCAAAAAGGATAAGGGGTCAGGGGTCGTTTTAATAAGTCTCTTTAAAAAGGGTTTATATAATGCAGGCTTTGGCGATATTTTTTGCATATGACACACTTAATAAATAAAATTGCTTTCTATTTTAAAGCTTTAATATAAAATCCTTAACTATATCATAATTATAAAAAATGGCCTTGGCTCTGAACAAAAACTTAGCTCCACCGCCGTCGTCCCGCGACTGATCGTGGGACGACGGCGGTGGGCAACTTATTTTGGTAATCAAGGTTAAGCATAGGGATAAATGAATGCATCAAAAATTGTGGTCAGTTCTTTGTGGTCTATTTTTGACGGTGCTATTAGCAAGCTGTAGTTATTGTCGCACTAATCCTTGTAATCCTTGTTTAATTGGCGAGCCAATTCCCCCTAATTGTCCAAACCCCTTAGTATGTACCCTACAAATTTGTAAAGAGCCCATTATCTGTACTATTCCGGAGCGTAATCGGCGCATCGCCTACCTCACCCAGCATGGTGTGAAAATCATACACGTAGGAGAAACAATCACCGTCGTGTTGCCTTCTGATAAAGTGTTTTATCCTGACTCTGCTAATTTAAATCCGTGTTTTATCCCAATTTTAAAAGTGGCGAGTGATTTCATTTTTTGTTATGAAAAAATGACGGTAAGAATAGCGGCCTATTCAGACTGCAGATGTGATCCTTTTCGTAATACTGTTTTAACTCAAGCACAAGCTCAAACGATTGCAAAAACATTCTGGTGCAACGGTATTGATGCTCGCTTATTATATGCTGTAGGCTATGGATCAGATTTTCCAATTGCTTCTAATGCAAATTGCATGGGGCAATCTCAAAACAGACGCATTGAAATTTGTTTTCGATTTATTCCTCCCTACTCTCCAAGTTGTTGAGTAGGCTTAGATAATGGACAGATACTTTAACTTGTAAGAATTAGATTCAATAGATATAGTGCTTTTATGAAGAAATAAGAACAAAGGGAGGAGGAGAGCGATGCCTGATTCGGCGTTAGAAGTCGTACAAATGCGCAAAAATTTCTATCGTGACAGTTATCGACGCGTAGTGACTGCGCTCTTATTTATGATTCTTGTTAGCCTAATACTTTCCGCTATTATTTATTATCTAGCAACCCATCGACCTGAACCAAAATATTTTGCAACGAGTGCAGATGGACGTATTACGCCTATTTATCCTCTAACAGCCCCCATGGTTTCTGATTCAGCTTTATTACAATGGGCCAATCAAGCAGCCGTGGCAGCATACACTTACAATTTTGCGACTTACCGAAAAGAACTCCAGGATGCCTCAGAATTCTTTACCCCTGAAGGTTGGAATGATTTTGAAACGGCCCTGCAAAGTTCGCGTAACTTAGAAACCGTCATCAATAAAAAACTTGTTGTTACTGCGGTAGCAACGGGCGCGCCGGTCATTCTAGATCGGGGCGTATTAAATAATCATTATTCATGGAAGGTGCAAATGCCGTTATTAGTCACCTATGAGAGTGCGAGCACCACTATTCAACAGCCTATTCTTGTGACGATGTTGATCACTCGAGTTTCAGCTTTGAATGTTCCTAAAGGCATTGCTATAGCATCCTTTGTCGCTTCTGAAACTTCAGGGGGACAAAATCTTGTGCCAACTCAAACATAATCCACAACAGCTGTGAATGAGTCTATGAAGAAATTCACTCGTATCGTGATATATATTAGTGTATTGCTTTATACTATCGGTTCCTATGGACAGTCTCAGGGTAACGATTTTCAACAGCAATTGCAGCGATTGCAGACAGCCGTCACCCAAGCTAAGCAGACAAGTACTCCCGCTGGCGCCACGCCTGCCTTTAATCCTAATCCTACGACAGATACTACGGGCATCACATCGCCCCCCATAACACCTCCATTAAATCTACCGCCACAAACAAATGTGACGACTACCACGACGACGACCGGTCCCGCGTTACCTCCTGGAGTGCCTGCTCCACCCGGTGCTGGCGTAATTAATGCCCCAGAAAACGAAGCAAATAACCTGCGTGATCAGGCATTTAGTGAAACAACGGATAATCTTTTACCGCTCACTCCGGATCAAATTCGTACGTTACATAGTTTATTTAGTAATACGCAACGAGCAGTGGGGGAAACACCGGGGATACCACCGCGGCCTACCTCTTCTTCTAAGATTGTGAATTTAGCTTGTGGAGCTACTCCCCCTATTATTCGTTTAACGGCGGGATTTGTTTCGTCCTTAGTATTTTTAGATGCATCTGGAGCACCTTGGCCTATAGATTCCTATGATTTAGGAGATCCACGTTCTTACAATATTCAATGGGACAGAAAGAGTAATATGTTACTCGTTCAAGCTATAACAGAATACAAAAGTGGCAATCTTGCAGTAATGTTGCGCGGATTTGGAACTCCCGTAATGTTGACTTTGTTGCCTGGGCAACGTGCTGTTGATTACCGAGTAGACTTAAGAATTCCCTCACTTGGCCCCAATGCGGCGCCTTCTTCTATGCCTGAAGTATTGCCGGGAGCGTCGAATCCAATTTTATTAGATGTTTTAAATGGAATCCCCCCTGTAGGTAGCCGGGCGCTACAAATTCCTGGCAGAGATTGTTCAGTATGGTTACTTGCTGGAAAAATTTATCTAAGGACACGTCTTACCGTCCTCTCACCTGCATGGATTTCTACCTTATCAAGTGCAGATGGGATGCACGCATATGAAATGTTACCTACACCGGTAATTTTAGCGTCTGAGAATGGCAAAATGGTCAAGCTGACAATTCAGGGACTTTGATAATGGCAAGATTTAAATTCGGTAAGAGGGATTCTTCAACAAGCGCCAAGCGCCGGGCTGTAATTTTCTTTTTATCTGTAATTGTCATCGTGGTGGTATTGATAGGTTATCTCGTTTACAAAAGACATTCAGGGGGGGTGCCTACCGTGGTTGGATTAACCGGAGCCCCCGGTGTGCAATCTATTCCTGGGGTAGGTACCACCTCAACAGAATATGTGAAACTTCAAGAGCAACAAAACATTTCTCAGGCTCAAATTGCAGAAGAAAAGGGCACCAGTGCAGTTCCTACTATTACACGAACCAGCTATTTTGGGCCAAGCGAGTTTCAAGCCGGAGTAACCCGACCGGAGTGTAGCCCCGATGCCTTACGTCGGGCGAGGGCAGCAGGTGTTACGGCGGATGAATTAAGATGCAAGGGCTGTTCCTTGGCAGCATTGAAGGCAGCTGGCTATACTGCGGGAGAGCTTGCAAACGCAGGCTTTAACCCTACTGATCTTAAAAATGCTGGCTATACCGCAGCTGACTTAAGAGCAGCAGGTTTTACGCCCGCTGAATTAAAGAAGGCAGGGTTTAATGCGGGTCAATTAGCCGCAGCGGGATATAGCCCGAGCGCTTTGGCGCAAGCGGGGTTTACACCCGCTGAGCTACGTAATGCAGGATTTAACCCAAATGCCTTAGCTGCTGCGGGTATCGGAGGGCAAGCCTACTCTAATTTACCTAAAGATTGTAGCATTGACGCCTTAAGAAGAGCTCATGCGCAAGGTATTCCCGCCTCTGCCCTCAAAAAACTGGGTTGTGGCGCTGCCGCGTTACGGGCCGCGGGTTACACAGCAGGAGACTTGCATAACGCAGGTTTTACTCCAGAAGAATTAAGAGCGGCCGGTTATAGTCCCGCTGATTTAAGAGCGGGAGGTCTCACTGCCGGTCAGCTGCGTCGGGCTGGATTAAATGCCAATGATCTGAAAAATGCCGGGTACAGTCCTGCTGATTTAAGAAATGCGGGTTTTGGGGCAGGCGCATTGCGCAATGCAGGCTTTAGCCCAGATGATCTAAAAAAAGCAGGATACACCAATGGGGATTTATTGCGAGGAGGGTTTAATCCTGCGGATTTATTAGCGCCTTCTGCTGGTTTACCCCCGAATTGTAGCGTGGAAGCGTTGCGTCAGGCGAGGGCACAAGGAGTGACTGCAGCGCAATTACGCGGCAGAGGATGTAGTGCTGCTGCCTTATTAGCAGCTGGATATACGCCAGCAGAGCTGAAGGCAGCGGGATATGGAGATGATGATTTACGCAATGCAGGATTAACCCCTGCTCAAATTGCCGATTCCAATGCTCAAATAGCGAATCAGTGTAGTATGGACGCCTTAAGAAAGGCGCGAGCAGAAGGGGTTCCCGCTGCTGACCTGCTGCGACGAGGATGCAGTCAGGATGCACTATTAGCCGCAGGCTATACGCCCGCCGATTTACGAGGCGCTGGCATCGGGGGACCATCTCCCGTTGGGTTAACAGGGGCCGCTACAATTCCCTCCGTAGGCAATTCTGAAATTCAGTTGGCTCAATTGCAGGCAAATCAAGAACAACAATTAAACGATCAACAAAAAACGCAAAGAATGGCCCAGGTACAATCCTCGATGGTGTCTCAGGCAAATTCCTTGTTCACTAATTGGACGCCCCCCGCTCCGCAGATGTATGTGGCCGGTGACCCGCCTAAAGAAGTAGCGGCTACGGCTACGACGACCACCACATCTGCCGGTACTATTGTAAAAACGGCCACCACTTCCCCTGTCGCTATTGGAGGCCCTACATTGGAATGTGCCTACGTAAAAGGGGGGGATATTATGATGGCCGTCCTAACAAGTACGGTGAATAGTGATGAGAATAGTCCTGTTATTGCTCAAATTGTTTCGGGAAAACTACGGGGTGGAAAATTAATTGGTCAATTTACTCTCCTCAAAAAGAAAGTCTTAATCACATTTAATAAATTGAATATGCCAGGAAAACCGGGAAGCCTAGGAATTAATGCGGTAGCCATTGATCCGGAAACTGCTCACACGGCCTTGGCGGATTGCGTAAACAATCATTATTGGTTACGTTATGGAACATTATTTGCTTCCTCTTTTTTAAGCGGCCTTGCAGATGCTATTTCCCAGCAGGGATCTCAAACTTCTACTGGTGCAGGCGGTATTTTGGTTACCCATGACCCCTTGAGTACTGGGCAAACAGTGGCAGTGGCCTTAGGGGCTGTAGGTAGTCAGTATGCAAGTGTGCTCGGAAGTAATTTTACACGTCCACCCACGGTCTATGTATATGCAGGTAACAGCATCGGGATTCTATTTATGCAGGATCTCACAGGGTTTCCTTCAGACTGTTGCCCTGATGTTGATAAAACCTGTAATAATCTGGGTGCCGGAGCTGGTTGTATTACCCGCTATTAATCCTCGAAACACTTCCCTGTAGCCACGCTGGTCTAACTCCCTTAGGAGTAGATAAACGTTATAGATATAAAAGGTTGCAGAATGAAGATGCTATACTCTAAAAATACATGAATTAAAAAAATAAAAATATCTCATCGAATGAGGAAGATGAAAGATGGCTGATGACAAAAAAAACCCTGATGAGTATGAATACCCATCAGATGAATATTATAAAGGGGGGGAATATATTCCTCCTGCTGATGAATCGACGGATCCTTTAGACCCAGGGTCAAGACCGCGCTCTTTTTTATCAAGAAGAATGTTGGTGCTGCTGGGTCTATTTTTAGCCATTGGCTTGGTATATTTAGTGCTTATGTTTACCAATGCCCGTAAAAATGCTGATTTAGCCCAGCCTACTCCCACTACTGACGTAGCTGTGGCAAATATACCGCCTACAGGAGTTCCTCAACCTGTGCAACAAGTTCCTGCGCCAGCTCCCGCCGATAATTCAGCATTGTTAAACGGAGCCCAACAAAATCAGATTACCCAACAGAATATGGCAACCCTTCAAACACAGTTGCAGCAGTTGCAAGCCCAAGTAGGTGAGGTGACTACTTCCATTGCAGCATTGAATAATCGCATTCAAGTGGTCGCTAATGAAATAAAGGCAATTGCTGTTGACCGTGGAATGGCCGGAAGGGGATATCCAGTAGGCTCTCCAGGCACGATTTATCAGCTGAAAGCATTAGTGCCTGGGCGGGCTTGGCTGCAATCGGGAGATGGCAGCACTACGACAGTGAGTATTGGCGATCGATTGCCAGGATATGGCATTATTCAAATGATCAATGTGGATCAGGGGATTGTAACCACCAGTTCAGGCGCCTTGATTCAATATGGTAAGCGTGACAGCTAGTGAGTAAGGTATGAAAGAATTTAAATGGTTGATAATTTGCGTCGGTCTACTTGGCATGAGTAATGCCTTTGCCGGCCCGAGCGAGGATATCGCTGGGATGATGCAAACATTTCAAAGTAATTTAGGTCCGGTGTATATCTTTGTAGTGGCTATTTCTTATGTAATGGGGATTTGGTTTGTAGCCGATTCTATTTTCAGGCTAAAAAAATATGGTCAAGCACGGACCATGATGAGTACTAATACCAGTTTAGCCAAACCTATCATTTTAATGGGTTTAGGATTAGCACTCATTTATTTCCCTCAGTTTGTAAATACCTCCATCCAATCTCTATGGGTATACGGTTCCTCTAGTAGTGTTCTGAAATATCCAGCTGAACCCACCACCTGGGATGCTTTTATACATCCATTAATTGATACAATTAGGTTGTTTGGTCTCATTGCTGTCGTTCGTGGTATTGTGATCTTGACGCGTTTGGCGGGTGAAAGTTCCCAACCGGGGAGTATGGGAAAAGGAGTTATGCATATTATCGCGGGTACCTTAGCAATAAATATCGTAGGAACAATTGATGTGATTAAAGCAACTTTCGGATTTACTTAGAAATTTTTATTGAATGTACTATTATTAACAATTAATTATAGAATAAACTACTGAGGTTTATTCTTGAGTTTTTGGAGGTTACTGTGACTAAAGCGCATTTTAATAGCAAATGCTTCCCTTATCTTAAAGGGATGTTCAAACTGAGTATGATTATTGGCTTATTCTATTCCGGGATAGCCTTAGGCCAAAGCGCGGATAGCGGTATTGGGGGTATTGCGGCCAATATTACCAGCCAGTTCTCTAAGATAGGGCAGCTAATCCTTGCGATCGCCTTTCTGGGTGGTATTGGTTTTATTATGGCGGCCATTTTTAAATTCAAACAACATAAAGATAATCCTACCCAAATTCCTTTAGGGACGCCTATTGCGATGCTAGTGATTGGCGCATTTTTGGTGTTTATGCCTAGCTTAATTGCTCCAGCAGGCGCTACCATTTTTAAAGGCAGTGCCACAGCAGGGGGCTTCACCGGTGCCGGCGCCTCAGCAATTCCTGGCGCGTCTTAAAGACGTCAGGATTGAATAATGCTTTATCATAATCTTACCTTGTCAGCGCGGCCAGGTAATTGGAGATTATTTTCAGCAAGGAAGGCAGACCCCGCCTTCCTTAAATTTAGTGAGCGCATCTTTTTGCGCGATAACTACACTTGCCAATTTTGTGGATTTCAAGCTAGGCAATTTCAGGAAGTAGTTAATTTAGACAGGAACTTCTATAACACAAAGTTTAGCAATATGGTGACTTCGTGTTGTTTTTGCGCCCAATGCTTCTTTTTAGAAGCAGTAGGACGCAGTGATTATGGAGGGGGGAGATTAATCTTCTTACCTGAAATAGCGCAGGCAGATTTGAATGGATTATGTCATGTTTTATTTTGTGCAATTGCGAATGCTTCAAGCTATCGTACGGATGCACAAAGTATTTATCGAAATTTAAAATTTAGATCTCAACTAGTAGAACAGGAATTAGGAGAAGGAATGAGTAATCCCCGTTTATTCGGGCAGATACTCATTGAAACTGATACAAGGGCGATGGATAGAGTCAATGATGAAATTTTTTCAAAACTTAGACTACTACCTTCAAGGACAAAATTTAATGTGCAAATAGAAACGTGGGCCGAAGCTGCGCTTGAGGAATTGTCTACCTAAGCCAGAGTCAACGTTATTTAGCGTGAGATAGATGTATGGCAAATTGGGCTGAGACATTATTAAATGGCGTCGACACTTTTTTTGCTTGGTTAAGTTCGTCCCTTAAGCAAACCACAGAATCGTATTGTGATATTGAAACTGCAGATAGCCCGACTGATCTTGTTGATCATGATGGTTCTCTCGTGTCGGTATTGCGTATCAGTGGGGTTAAAGCGTTAGTGGGTTCCGAAGAATTTAATCGAATGCAATTAAATCTTCAAACTAGCCTGCAAACCACAATGTCCCGCCTCGGACAATCAATCCAAGTTTATTTCACTTACAATAAAGATGCTGTGGCTGAGGAAATAAAAGAAATTTTACGTCCCGCTAGAGAAACTTCTGTACGACTTGATTTAGACCTAATGGATTTATTTGATGAGAGGTCGAGTTATTTAACCCGATATTGTGCGCATGAAGAAGCCTATCTCGTCTTAAGGACTAAACCTTCCTCACTTACGCGAGAACAAAAAAAACGGGCAATCAAAGACAAAAGAACATTAATAAAAGAAAAGAAAATCCCTGCTTTTTATCAATCTCAAAACGTTATTGCTGCCATTCCCGATTTACGTGAATCGCATGATTCATTTGTAAGATCTACGGTAAATGACCTTAATACAGTGGGCATAGTGGCGGAGCTGCTTGAAGTGCATGAGGCGGTTTATGCAATGCGTCTCAGCGTAGATCCAGATTTCACTGATCGGCAGTGGCGACCTTCCTTGCCGGGTGACAAAATCACCATAAAACAACCACGAAATCTTAGCGGTGAAATCTCCGATATTTTATGGCCTCCTTTGGGACGACAAATTTTACCCCGAGATGCTGAAAACATGGATCTGCGTACTGTGCGAATTGGGGATCGTATATATAGCTCAGTCTTCATTGACCTCTTTCCTAAAGAAGTTCAACAGTTTAATGCCCTCTTTATACGCACCTTGCCTACCCATATTCCCTGGCGTATTTCATTCTTAATGGAGGGAGGTGGATTGGGCTCTTTAAGACTACGCTCCGCTATTTCTTCTGTCTTAAGTTGGACTTCAGCTGAAAACCGATTATTTAATGATGCAGTGAACTTATTGCGCTATTTAAATCTCAGTACCGATGATGCCATCGTGAGGTTGAAAGTATCTGCTTCTACGTGGGCGCCGGTAGGGGACATTCGCTTACTAAGATCTAGAACCGCACAATTAGCTAAAGCGATTGAAGGCTGGGGATCTTGTAATGTTTCTGAAGTCGCGGGGGATGCTTTTGCTGGGGCCGTTTCCAGTATGCTGGGAGTATCGAGTGTCAGTGTCGCTAATCCTTCAGTAGCGCCAATATCAGATGTGCTGTATATGTTACCACTTTTTAGACCTTCCTCTCCCTGGGCACGCGGCGCAATTCTTTTTAGATCTCCCGATGGCAAGCCATGGCCTTACCAACCGGGTTCAACGGAACAAACTACCTGGATTGACCTTATGTTTGCAAGGCCAGGGTCAGGTAAATCGGTATTATCGAATGCTATCAATCTTGCGCTATGTTTGTCCGCAGGCATCTCTCGATTGCCGCGAATTTCTGTGGTGGATATTGGCCCTTCGAGTAGCGGCCTTATTTCACTCTTAAAAGAAGCATTACCACAAGAGCAAAGACATTATGTTTCCTACCATCGCTTAAGAATGACGCCTGATTTTGCAATTAATCCATTTGATACTCAATTGGGGTGTCGTTTCCCTACGCCTCAAGAAAGAAGTTTTCTGGTGAATTTCGTGACGTTACTCTCCACCCCAGTGGGCGCAACGCGGCCCTATGATGGCATTACTGATATGGCAGGCATGATTGTCGATGAACTCTATAAAAACCTCGTCGATGATGCTAACCCTAACCTATATACGCCTAGTGTCGAAGAAATCATTGATGGCATTTTAGAAGAAATTGGATTTGTGCGTGACACCCATACTACATGGTGGGAGGTGACGGATGCACTTTTTGTTGCGGGTTTTATCCATGAGGCGATGTTAGCACAGCGTCATGCCATGCCCGTTTTAGCAGATGCGGCCTCAATTTGCCGGACGCCTGCCGTCGAAGATCTCTATGGAAAGGTAACAGCTCCTACAGGTGAGCCATTGATCAATGCATTTTCACGCATGATTTCAAGTGCAGTGAGAGAGTATCCGATTATTTCTCAAACGACTAAATTTGATATTGGTGATGCTCGTATTGTCTCGCTCGACTTAGACGAAGTAGCGAAAAGTGGAGGCGATGCAGCTAATCGTCAAACATCGGTGATGTATATGTTGGCGCGTTATGTATTGGGGCGTAATTTCTTTTTAACGGAAGAAAATGTGTCTGACATGTCAGAAGCATATCGACATTACCATGAGCAACGTATTTCAGAAATACGAGAAGATCCTAAACGCATTGTATTTGATGAATTCCATCGTACTGCAAAAGTGCAAGCAATGCGCGATCAGGTCGTTCAAGATATGCGAGAGGGGCGAAAGTGGGGTGTTCAAATCGCACTAGTTTCTCAATCCCTTGATGATTTTGATGATGTTATGATTGAATTTGCCACTTCGATTTTCATTATGGATGCAGGCCCAGAACAAGCCATTCAAAAAACCGCAAAAGTGTTTGGTTTATCTTCTACAGCGATTCATGCCCTTCGCACTCGTGTTCATGGCCCGCGAGAAGGCGGCGCAACTTTTCTGGCGCAATTTGCCACTAAAGAGGGAATGAATACACAGTTGCTAACTAATACACTGGGGCCTATAGAATTATGGGCTTTAAGTACTACGGCAGTCGATGTAAATATTCGAAATAAACTTTATCGAAAGTTAGGGCCGCGTGAGGCGCGTCGATTATTGGGTAATCTTTTTCCAAGCGGCAGTGCTGCCAAGTTGGTAGAAAATCGGCTATCTGAAATGCGTGATAAGCAGATGGTGATTGATGATCAAATCAGGCTGAGCATAGTGGATACTATCGTTAAGGATATTTTAGACGCGTATAGCGCCAATCCTGATGTAAAGGTGTTGGCAAAGTAAAGCCAAGGCCTTGCGGCCTTGGCTGGTGAATATTATATCTTATAAACTGTTTCTTCTCTCTCTTCTTCTTCTCTCTGTTCCCCTAACGTTTCTGGTACTGGAGTTGATTCCGGTTGGCCAAGTTCATTACTATGGGTATTATTATTTTCCTTGAGCGGAACGTCACTTACCGAGGTCTCTGGTTCAGGAGTGTCCCCAGGGGCATCATCATTTCCCGGCTGGAGTGTTTCAGTGAGAGGTGCTACAGGATTATTTGAGTTCTCAACAAATGCAGCCCATTTAGTCGTAACGTCTTGCTGTTTACCATTCAATGGCTCAAATGAGATACTGGAATTTGAATGATGGCTAGAATTCGAATGATGGGAAGCATTATCCTTCTCCTCCTCCTCATGATAGTTACCATCCGTAGGTAGATTTCCTCCGGCAGGGTTTTTCTCAATTTCTAGGATAGAATTATTTTCATTTTCACTTTTATCCTCATCACTCTCCTCATAATGGTAACCCTCATGAGGCTGCGCATCCACACAATTGAATATTTGAAATACAGCTTGCTCTATCGAATTCCTATTTGTGTAGGCATCCTGTAAAAGTTTAAGCAGTTTATAATGTTGTGGTTTATCTCTGAGATTTGCCATGAGAACAAACTCATGATGGGTTCTAAGCACCTCGTTAGCTGTGAGGGTTTCAGCGACAAGAGCAGCTCTCTTTGAATAAGGGGTTTTTGCTAGTGTTGTGAGCAGGGCCTTGATGAGCTCGCTGCGGTCTTTAAACTTCGCATCATGCTGAAGATTTTCCTGTAATTGAACAATCTGGTTGATGATATTTTGTTCCATTTCATCCATTCTCATAGCAAAAGCAAGATAGAATGCCTGCTCTAAATCTTTGGGATCGAAGAGAGCACAAGGAGAATGCGATTCCCGTAGTGTGTTCACGAACTTGAAGAGGCGTTCTGTAGTGAGTACTGAATTTTTTATCTCCTTAAAGCAACTTTGGAAATGATGTTGTATTAAAAGAGCTAAAGCAAATTTAGGAGCGTAATTTATTCCTTCTGCATCTTGAATGATGATGGGGTTGTTTTGGTCAAGATGATCAGTAATGGTTTGGAAAATATGTATGTCAGTAGAGGTTACTACAATTTTTTCTTCAGTATCGTCTTCATACACATCAAAATAGAATATATTTACATCAGCTGGAGTGCCGAAAACCGCTTTATCTAATATTGATTTTTTAACACGTGACTGAACAGAATTCTCGTTTTCCACGGCACCTGCATGGCGATAGATTGCAAAGTTTTCATCGCTGTCTTGTTGGCCAAGAATTATTAGGGTAATGGGCTTCCCTTCATGTAGATTCGCTACACGCTTTAGCATTTTTTGAGTGTGTTGTTTAGCGCGAATATATACTATTTCTTGTCCTGATTCTGTTTGTAAGAAGGGTAATTCTTCTTCTGAAGGATTAACGACAGTAAAGGCGGATGGAGTCATATAAATAGGTGTTTGAGAAATAGGATTAAGGCCGTCTACATGGGTGGCACTTGTATAGAATGGTGTTTTATTAATGAATTTAATAACTCTAGGACCCTGCAAGGAAGGTACGGTGATAGGAGTGTTAAAATCTACAGTAAGCGGCAGTGCTAATGAAGGCGCTAAGGTTGTTAGATCTTGCTCCTGGTTAGCATTTACACCGAAGCCTATCTTTCTTGCTAAGTTATCGATAGTTGCCTGTAGATTTTTAAATAGGTTCATTGTGGTAGTTAATGTCTCTTGGGTAACTACTTGCTTCTCATTTTTATGCCACATGCTACTCATATTATTATCCTTAATCGTTATAAATTGCTCATCTCTTCAGTTCCAGACAATCCATACTGTTGGATCTGGAGAAGAGGAGGAATTTTAAGATTGATCCATGTATCTTGCAATGAGTTGGCTGTTAAATCGAGAATCACTTACATTTTGTTTCCAATACGTACATTGCAAAATGTCAAATAGTGGTAATGAGTTGCTTACAATATATTGGGACATCTAAAAGCGTTCAGAATACCCGGAAGAAATGGGTTAACAATTCCATTCGTGTAAAGTTCATAATGAACACTGCTGCTGTTTAAGATAAACGTTAATCGAAAATGTTTAGGACTATTTGTGCCTTCCAGACGAGATTTGTCTAGAATTTTGAACCAGGACCATGCCCCTGTTTCAGTCACGACAGTTTTTTTGCCTTGGTCATTGGTAAATGAAATTTCAGTATGTGTGGGTGTTGGACCTGGCCATACCAGGGATAAGATTTGTTCATTATCCTTTTGAAATAATACCGTTTGGCCTTCTAAATCTAAACTAAAACTTTGTACGCTGGGGTCAAGCTCCACTGGCACTAAAGAAAAATTAATAGACGGAATTCTGGAATCCTCGGGAAAAAACATCTTTTGAATCAGCGCAGCTCTGATGAACATTTCGAGGGTTGCTTGAGGAATATTAATTCTTTGTCCGTCAATATTTTTCCATTCCCAGTAGAGCCGACTGTTATCAACAAAAGGTTGCAGATAATTTTTATAAAACATATCCATTGTGCCACCGTTGCCAAAAAAATTAGCAAAGTCATTTAATGACACATCCGTTGTGGCGTCTTTGAAAAGAGGGTAACGTTTATCGAGTAATGCCTCGTATTGCGGATAAATAGTCGCGATCCAAATTCGATTAAGATAATTTTGTGTATTTTTTAGAATTAAGCGCCAACTTTCTGCAGCAATTGTCGTATGCCAGGTTCGAAGCGGATCAGGTAACATTCTAGATTGTTGTAGTAGCGTGGTAACTACATCCATGGTGGGATTTTCCATCCTACCTCTAGCAGCTTCATAGGAAGCCTTATCGAGATCCTCTGCTTGTACAATCTTATTGAGATAGGCTTTGACAGCCACTAGCGACCCTTGATTAGTGTTCTTCAAGAGGTCAGCAGAAAGGTTATTGAGTGAAAGAAAACGGGTGCTCACTTGCTGAGTAAATTCAACAGAGTCTGAAATAGGTTGAGTGTTGTTTTTGATAGTATTCATTAATTGGATGAGCGGCGATTCGGGACTATTTAATAAGTCTACTAAAGCCACGATTTGACCTAGATTTTGAAACTCTTCAACTTTAACCTTCGCTAAGATGTCTGACCAGGTGACTGCATATTCATTTAAATAAATTGCTTTTACTTCACTGGAAAGTTGATTAAGCATTATTTCTGAAAAAGAAGGTTGAGGCCTTTTCCCTAACACCCAGTCACCATTAGTAATTTCCTGGCAAGTATTGATAATTTGAGTGTAATAAACATCCTTGAAATTTAATATATTAAAAATTCCAGGGACTTCATGCGGGAGGTTGTTTAAAACATTTGATCCGAGTTCTGGCATAAGTTTAACGGGAGAGCGCTGATACTTATTCTGTAATATGGTTAATACTAATCTTGAAGTAGGCATGTTATTTAAAAGGGCGCGTTTGCGTTCGATGAGCTGCGAGTTTAACGGTACGTTGTTAAAAGGTTGTGTGAAAAAGGCCTGCAGGTGTTGATTAAATTTATCCTGCGTATCTCTGTCAATATTTAATTGATGCCAATAATTTTCAAACCAATCTTTAAAGGATTTTTGATTCAAGTACTTATGATTGCCCAACATCAAATAAACTTTTAAGGCTGAATAAAGCTGATTTGTGTCGCCATCTTTTATATTTTGTAGCTGAATTTCTAAGGTGCGTTGCAGATAGCTGAGAAATTGAGTGGCTAACAGAGTCGAGTAAATTTCTTCTGCATTCTTTTTTAACTTACTCGCTTGTTGTAAGCCAACATGGGTATACCACGAGGCTGCCTGTTGATTATTTAATTGGGTGATAATAATGTGTAATAAATTTAATTTTTGAAAAAGAGGATCTAGATCACTTTGAGGTGCAAGATTATTTAGGGCATGAATGGCATTTTGCGTGTCAGCGATCACTTTCTGGTTATATTGATAACTTTTGTAAAAAAACCCTAGACAAGTGGCAGTGATAATCACTATTAACAAGCTGGCGATTAAATGCACGCGATGATCTTTGTTGCTTAACGTATAAAATTTAGTCTCAGGGAAGATAATTCGTTTGAAAATTTCGTTGATAAAAAAGCCTTTGGAGGGAGTGCTGCGATGAGAATTTTTGGTGTGATGAATATCAAAAGCACGTTCCAGGGTTTTTGTTAAATTATCAAACGGCATATCTTTTTGGAAAGTACTAGTAAAGAAAACGCCTCTCAAATTAAGATGAGTATTGGGTAATATCACATTGAGCAATTTAGCCAAAGGATTTTTCAAGAATTCCATTTGAAGCGGAAAGTTTTTTATTTTAGCGATTTTATCCGGATGGTTTTCACGGTGTAATCTCCAAATAATTTTTTCATTAAGCCGTGTTAAAAGAGCGTTGAATTCATCATGAAAGAGTTGTGGTAGAGATTGAGTGTGCGAAGTTAAGGGAAAGCTTAGGCCAAATATTTGATTACGTTCGTCCTGTCCTAGATCTTCAAAAAACTCCGTAAAGCCTTCAATGGTGTCACAGCGCGTTATAATTAAATAGATAGGGAAATCCATAAAACTCGCCAGTAGCGTATCTATAATCTGGCGTAGCTTTTGTAATTGCGTTTGTTCGCGTGTATTTACCGTTAACTCTTGCAAATTGACCATTAAAATTAAACCATTAATTGGTTTAAATGAACGGTATTTTTTTAAAAGTTTAAAAAATCCTTGAAATAATTTTTCGATATCAAAGGGTTCATTTGTGTCCCGTAGATACTTTCCTCCCACATCGATAAACACGGCTTCTTCAGATAGCCACCAATTAAACGATTTCGTAGGAGTAATCATCATGGGAGGGAGATTATCTAAACCCTTAATGCCTAGCTCTGCTTTATGCAGAAGGGTGCTCTTGCCTGCATTCGTAGGCCCTAGCACAAGATACCATGGTTTTTTATAACGAAAGAGGAAGGATTGGATAAGGTTTCGATGCAAGTGTTTGAACACATCTTTTAATGTTTGGTGTAATTTTTCTAGCTCATTGTTGATCTCTGAAGGGGCAATGCTACTGTGAGTAAATATTTTAGAGCAGCGCTTATACTCAATTGCAAAAAAAAATATCCCCGTCACAAACGTCGCTGCGAGTTGATGAAAGAAAGTGCCTAAGGGAATTATCCCGCCGATGGCCAAATACGGGCCTACAATCCAGATGAGGATCAAACTAATTGAAAAATGCAGTAAAAATTTTTTATTTTGGGCAACTGTTAATACTTGACTCATATTATTCTCAATGTTTTTCCGTTTAGCGGTGCTGTTGCCCTAAAGTATTATTCCGGTGCGAGACTGGCGCTTTCGTTTGTAAGTTGGACAAGAGTTCGGCAATGGGAGATGCCGTTTCAATCAATTTGAGATAAAAAAAAGTAAACATAATGAGTAATGACACTATCATGATGGCACTTATGATCCACGTAGGAGGTAAGAGATGAAAATAATGTTTTTTTCGTAGTAAATGATAGCTGGGGGTTTCAAATGAAATTAATAAACTTCTCGAAAACTCTTCGCGATATTGAGTGATCACAAAATATAAATTATCTGTGATATTGCGTAATTCCAAATGCCCTCTTTCAATTGTTCGATATTTGCCCTCATAGCCTAAACGAAGAGAGACAAAAATTAATTCTAATAAATCGAGATGACCAGAAGCATCTTGAAGGCTGCGATCCAGAATTAAAAAGAAGCGATCGTCTTCCCATGGATCTTTGTGGAAGGTGTCGACTAAATTATATTTTTTCCATTCCATCCCAGGCCATAGTGTTATCGCAATGAGCTCATCTACGAGGGCGCAAATAACGAAGCGAGCTGCGAGGATCAGTTGTGAACGATAGCCTAAAGTTTGTGCTTTATTTTCAAACGCTTTTATTTCATGACACAAATTTTGGTGAAGAATAGTCACCTCTGGGGGAATAGTGATTTGTCTTAATTTAGTGACTAATGTGAGAATAGGGTCTGCTGCATTAATCAATTTGTTGATGCCGATAGTGCTGCTAAATGCTTTAGAACGATAATAAGTCGGCATTGTAAGAGGGATTAAAGCGGCTTGCTCTGAAGAAATTTGAGCAGAAGGAAGCGGATCGTAGGGACGGCTGTTCTCCTCTAACTCCACAATAGAATTGGCCCAGTTTTCGATGTTCATTTCACTATGTTCTCGTTCCATCGATTACTTAGTCCCTTGCCTTGAGTGCGCGATGACCAATGTCGGTCCGATAATAAATATTCTCCCATTCAATCGGAGCGGCTATTTTGTAAGCTCTTTTTTGCGCTTCGCCAATCGTTTCACCTAAAGCGGTAACACACAACACGCGACCACCCGAAGTGACCACTTGCCCATTTCGAATGGCAGTTCCTGCATGAAAAATTTTACAATTCGAATTCGTTTCATTGCTTAGTCCATAAATGGTATCACCTTTACGGTATTGATCTGGGTACCCACCTGCGGTCAAGACTACTCCTAGAGCAGGGCGCGTATCCCATTCCAATTCTACCTGATCTAATTTTTTCTCCATTGCACTCATACATAATTCTACAAGATCGGATTTTAACCGCATCATGATCGGCTGTGTCTCAGGATCTCCAAGACGACAATTATACTCTAAAAGATTGAGGGTGCCGTCCTTAGCAATCATTATTCCGGCATACAGAAAACCCACATAGGGATTGCCCATTTTTTTCATACCATTCAGAGTGGGGAACATGATTTCTTTTAAAATACGCTCCTGAACGTTTGCATCAATATTGTGAGCCGGTGAATAGGCGCCCATTCCGCCGGTGTTGGGTCCTCTATCACCATTGTCACGTGTTTTATGATCTTGAGAACTTGCCAAGGGTAAAATATGATCGCCGTCTATGATGGCGATAAAGCTGGCTTCCTCACCCTCTAAAAATTCTTCTACAATTATACAATCTCCTGCATGGCCAAACATGTTTCCTATTAAAATGTCTTCGGCCGCAGTAATGGCTTCTTGTTTATTGCGCGCAATAACGACACCTTTACCCGCAGCAAGGCCATCTGCTTTAATGACGATGCGCTCATATTCCAAGTTTTTTATATATTCAACTGCTTCATCAATATCCGTAAACGCAGCATATTTAGCAGTAGGAATTTTAAAACGCCGCATAAATAGTTTACTGAAATGTTTTGAAGATTCTAATTGTGCAGCTGTTTTGGTGGGTCCGAAGCATCGTAACTTTTCTTTTTTAAAGAGGTCTACAATTCCAAGCGCTAAAGGCGCCTCAGGGCCGACAATGGTGAGATCAATAGCATTCTTTTTTGCGAACTCTAATAGATGCGGAAGATCAGTGCTACTGATGGGAATATTTAGTGTTTTATTCTCAGAGGCAGTTCCCGCATTGCCTGGTGCAACATACACTTTTTCTACTTGAGCAGATTGTGCTGCTTTCCACGCTAATGCATGTTCTCGTCCACCGCTTCCAATAATCAGTATATTCATTCTTCTGCTCACACCTGGGGAAACAAAAATTATAACATGTCGCTTGAGAAGGTCATCTCTTTTAAGACGTGGGCCTAATGACGGAAATGACGGATGTGGGTGAATATCATCGCGAGATTATGTTCATCTGCTGCAGCAATGACCTCTTTATCTCGTAAAGAGCCTCCGGGTTGGATAATAGCGGTAATTTCTTGAGCAAAAGCCTCATCAACACTATCGCGAAAGGGAATGAATGCGTCAGAGGCCATTACTGAGCCTGCAATGTCTAGCTCGGCTGCTTCAGCTTTAAGCGCTGCAATTTTAGCGCTAAAGATCCGGCTCATTTGACCGGGGCCAATACCTATCGTCACTTTATCTTTCACGTAGACAATGGCATTTGATTTGATAAAACGTACTACTTGCCAAGCGAAGCGCAAATCCTCCATTTCTTTAGCGCGCGGTTGTCGTTTACTCACGACTTCAAATGACACGGGTGTAGGAAGGTTATCCCGGTCTTGAATAAGTATGCCTCCATTGACACTTTTATAATCCCACGTTTTTTGAGCGCAATTGTCGATCTTGCCAACCACTAGAATGCGTAAATTCGGTTTTTGCTTGGCAATCTCTCGGGCATCATCGGTGAGTTCAGGCGTAATAATCACCTCAACAAATTGATACGCCAAAATAGTTTCAATGGTGACCGCTTGAAGCGGCGAATTGAAGGCGATAATGCCGCCATAGGCTGAAGTTGGATCAGATTGGTATGCTTTTTGATAAGCTTCTAATTGCGTATCGCCCAATGCGACCGCGCAGGGATTCGCGTGCTTTACGATCACACAACCTATTTGTTGGAATTGTTTAACGCATTCCAAGGCAGCATCTGAATCTGCGATATTATTATAGGAAAGCGGCTTCCCCGTGACTTGAATGGCGTTGCCCATATTAGGTTCGGTGAGCTCAGATTTGAGCGTGTAGAAAGCAGCATGTTGGTGAGGGTTTTCGCCGTACCGTAAATCCATTTTTTTATTAAGTTGTTGAGTGTAGGTTTGAGGAAAATTTACCGGTGAGTCCGTATCGTCTAATGCAGAGAAATAATTACTAATGACGGCATCGTACTCTGCCACATGGGCAAACACTTTTTTGGCTAAGGCCAAACGGGTAGAACGGGTAGTGCTTCCGTTCTGAGTGATTTCAGAGATGATTAAATCATAGTCGGCCTTAGACACCACGGCAGTCGTATATTCAAAATTTTTTGCTGCTGCACGTAATAGTGAAGGTCCACCAATATCAATATTCTCAATAGCCTGTTTCAGATCGCAATCATTTTTGGAAATTACTTCTTGGAAGGGATATAAATTTACCACCACCAAGCCAATGGCGGGAGCCCCGAGTGCTTGTAGATGGGTCTGATCTTGACTGCCTCGGGCAAGAATGCTCCCGAAGATCTTGGGGTGTAACGTTTTGACGCGCCCATCCATCATTTCTTCAACACCGGTGAAATCGGAGATATCAATTACTGGAATCTGGCTTTGTTTTAAAAATTTAGCAGTACCGCCAGTAGAAAGAAGTGTAATATTTGCTGAGGTTAAAGCTTTAGCGAAGTCGATAATGCCATCTTTGTCCGAAACACTAATAAGGGCGTGTGTTATATTTTTTTGTGACATTAGCAGTCTAGATTATATTGCTTTAGTTTTTTTCGTAGCGTTCCCCTGCTGAGTCCCAGGAGTTTAGCTGCCTTACTTTGATTATTCTTGGTCAGCTTCATGACGACTTCAAGAAGAGGGGCTTCTATTTCTTCTAAAACGAGTTCATATAAATTCACGGGACTTTGGTCTTCCAAATGAAACAAATAATTCTCAAGCGCTTTCTTTACCGATTGTCGTAAGGGCGGGCTCGCAGAGGAAGAGGCAACTTCTCCATTGAATTCAAGAACTGCTAAGTTGCTGCTGTTCATGGTCTTTCCTTATTGATCTTGATTGAAGAATGGGGTAGATAGTGTGTGCAAACAGCGAAGCATTATAGCATTGCGAATTGGCATCTCAAGTGGTATTTGTAGTATTTAAGAGAACAAATGAAAACATTAGTAGAGCTTACAAATCAAAACTTAATTTCTGAGCAAGACTTGCCCCTTCTGGCACAAGTAGCTGAAAAGTTTGATGTACGAATCACTTCAGTCGTGGCTGAATTACTCGCGAATGATTCGGGTGGCCATATTGCTAAGCAATTCATTCCCCAAGTTGAGGAGTTGCAAATAAATCCTCAAGAGCTAGTGGACCCCATTGGTGATAACAAGTATGAGAAAGTTAAAGGCGTCATCCATCGGTATCCCGATCGTTGTTTATTGAAAGTAGTCAGCGTTTGTCCTGTTAATTGTCGTTTCTGTTTCCGCAGAGAAATGATGGGAGCTGTGCAAAAATCATTAACTCAGGCAGAGCTTGGGCTGGCATATGATTATATAAGAAGCCAACCTCAACTGTGGGAAGTTATTCTAACAGGGGGCGATCCCCTGATTCTAAAGCCATCTAGTATTGCTAAAATTTTTGCCTCCCTAGATAGCATTTCACATCTTGATGTTGTTCGCATTCATACTAGGGTGCCGGTGGTGGATCCGGCGCGTATTAATAGCAAATTGATAGAAGCATTGAAGATATCTAAAGCGGTATATGTGATTTTACATGCCAACCATCCTGCTGAATTCACGCCTAATTCGATTGCAGCGTGCGCTCGTTTAGTGGATGCAGGTATTCCCATGCTAAGTCAAACTGTCCTCCTCAAAGGCGTCAATGATGATGAGAAAACCCTGGCTTCCTTGATGAAAACGTTCGTTCGGCACCGTATCAAGCCTTACTATTTGCATCATCTGGATCTAGCAAAAGGGACTGGCCATTTTCGTGTTTCTATAGCAAGGGGGCAGGCGTTAGTGAAATCCTTACAAGGAACGATATCCGGCTTATGCCAGCCAAATTATATGTTAGAAATTCCCGGTGGAGCTGGAAAAATGCCTATAGGACCCTCCTATATAAAAAGAGAAGGAGATAAATGGGTGGTTGAAGATTATTTGGAGCAACTCCACGATTATTCAGAGTTGGAATGAGTTAATTTTTAGCGCCTTCTATCCTCATCCATTCAGCCTCTTGCTCTATGCCTACTATTGTAAACCAGGCTTGATAAGCTTCTATGATCGAGGCAGTTTGCTCTTCTAATATACCGGAAAGAACGATCCGTCCTTGAGGCGCTAATAGAGTGGCAAATGTCTCTGCAAGATCGATGAGTGGGTTGGCTAATATATTGGCGATGAGTATATTGGCTTGAGCGAGGAGATGAAATTCTTTAGGGAGCAGGGCAACAATTTGTTCGTTGGAGATGCCGTTTTGTTTGGCATTCTCGTTAGTAGCAATAATTGCTTGGGGATCATGATCTATGGCATAAACTTTTTTTGCGCCCAATTTTATCGCAGCAATCGCCAAAATTCCTGAGCCACAACCATAATCAATGATGATTTCTTGATCGAATATGTTCTTATCTAACCACTGTAGGCAAAGGGCTGTAGTGGGATGTTTGCCCGTGCCAAAAGCAAGGCCTGGATCCAAAATAACTTGGTGGGGAGAAAAAGATTCGGATTGGTAGCTGGGTAATATCCATAATCGCTTACCAAATTGCATGGGTTTGAAATCTTGCATCCATGCGCGTTCCCATTCTTGATCCTCTAATACATGTATCTCAGGCTTTAGTGCGGGATATTTTGAGGTCAGTGTTAAAAGGATATAATGCTCTGACACATCCGGTTCGAATAACCCAGTAATAATAATATCATCCCAGATTGGGTTCAGCTCGGGAGATGGCTCGTAGAGTGGTTGATCTCCCGCATCTTGTAAGGTGACCGCTAAGGCGCCAATATCAGTCAACAAGGTGGAGAGATCTTCTGCAATATCAGATAACGTTTGGACTTTAACCTGGAGCCACGTCATTTACTTTGCTATGCCCAATTTTTTTTCCAGGTAATGGATAGTATTGCAGCCTTTTTTAAATTCTGGGTCCCTCAGGACTTCTTGATGTAATGGAATATTTGTTTTAATTCCCTCAATAACCATTTCATCGAGTGCATTCAGCATTCTTGCGATGGCCCCATTTCTTGAGTCACCAAAACTAATAATTTTTCCTATCATAGAATCATAATTAGGAGGGACTTTATATCCATTATAAATATGGGTATCTACTCTAATTCCGGGACCTCCAGGCGCATGATAAAGCGTAATAGTGCCTGGAGAGGGTAAGAAGGATTTAGGATCTTCGGCGTTTATCCGGCACTCTATCGCATGGCCTTTGAAGGTAATATCTTCTTGTGTATAGCTAAGATTATTCCCCGCTGCAATGCGCAGTTGCTCCTTTACTATGTCCACCCCGGTAATCATCTCTGAAACAGGATGTTCAACTTGAATACGTGTATTCATTTCGATGAAGTAAAACTCATTGTCCTGATAAAGAAATTCAAATGTGCCGGCGCCGCGATATTTAAGTGTTCGACAAGCAGCTACGCATCTTTCTCCAATCATAAGTCTTTGCTCATCACTAATACCTGGCGCAGGCGCTTCTTCTATCACTTTTTGATGCCGCCGCTGAGTGGAGCAATCTCGCTCACCTAAATGGATAGCGTTGCCTTTACCATCGCCTAATACTTGTATCTCAATGTGACGTGGATATTCTAAGAATTTTTCCATATACACTTGGCTATTTCCAAAAGCAGCTTCTGCCTCTGTGCGAGTCATTGCAATGGCGTTAATTAAGTCTTGCTCTTGGCGAACTACACGCATGCCGCGTCCACCACCGCCCCCGGCGGCTTTAATGATAACGGGATAGCCGATTTGTTGTCCCATCTCGAGGTTGGCTGTTTCATCTAAGGTGAGTGCACCATTTGATCCTGGAACGCAGGGTATGCCTGCTTCACGCATGGCCCTAATAGCTGAAACTTTATCCCCCATAATGCGAATTGTTTCAGGGGTGGGTCCTATGAATATAAAACCACTTTCCTCAGCAGCTTCGGCAAAGTCAGCATTCTCAGCTAAAAATCCATATCCCGGATGAATAGCGTCTGCTTGGGTGATTTCCGCGGCACTTATCACCGCTGGGATATTGAGGTAACTTTCGGTCGAATTTGAAGGCCCTATGCACACCGCTTCATCGGCGAGACGCACATGCTTCAAATTTTCATCTGCTTTGGAATAAATGGCCACAGTGGAAATGCCTAGCTCCTTACAAGCCCGCAGAATGCGAAGAGCAATCTCACCTCGATTGGCGATAAGTACTTTCTTTAACATGGTGTTACTCTTCGATAATAAATAGAGGTTGATCGTATTCGACAGGTTGCTTGTTATTGACTAAGCGTGCACTAATGACACCCGATTTATCGGCTTCTATTTGATTGAACATTTTCATGGCTTCAATTAAGCAGAGTACCGCACCTGCTTCAACGCGCGACCCGATTTCAACAAAAGGTTTTGCGCCGGGGGTAGGAGCTAAGTACACCGTTCCGACCATAGGTGACTTTACGCTGTGACCTTTAATTTCTTCTGGCTCTTTTTTATCATGTGAAGCGGTGCCAAAATTGCTATGAGGCGCTTCTACATGGTGGTGTACTGAAGGTTGCATTGGGGGCTGGTTGGCACTATAGCGACTCACACGAATTGACGTTGTTTCATCTTTAACTTCAATTTCGCCGATGTTTGAATCTTTCAACAGTTCGATCAATTTTTTTACGGTTCTTATGTCCATTGATTTATTTTTGCTCCTTTTCTGATAAATAGTTATGAATGGCGTCGATGGCTAAAACGTAGCCATAATTTCCCAATCCAGAGATCACCCCAGCAGCAATATCGGAGAAAAAAGAATGTTGCCGGAAGGGTTCGCGTTGAAAAATATTGCTCAAGTGTACTTCAATAAAAGGAAGGTCAACGGCGAGCAGGGCATCTCGAAGAGCGATACTTGTATGCGTAAAAGCGGCAGGATTAAATATAAGAAAGTCTGGGCAACCGTCCTCGCTTCCCGCTTCATGAATCTTTTCAATAAGCTGGTTTTCAGCATTACTTTGGTAACATATAATAGTATGGCCTAATTTGTCGCCATGCTGTATAAGTTGTTGATTAATCTCTTCTAACGTTGCTGTGCCATAGTGGTTAGGCTCGCGTCTACCGAGTAGATTGAGATTGGGTCCATGTAATATAAGTATCTTAGCCATAGGGGCTGCATTATGAACTAGCTGACTCGTTTTGTCTAGTTATGGATAGTTTAAAACTTTTTGCCACCATTTCCTGCATTTTTGAGTAATAAACCCCAGCAAAGAGCGAGTTCGTTTCATTCCTTACTTCTTGACAGCTTAGAAACTAGGCCCTAGCATCGACAGATTAAAAAATAATTTTGGATTCAATTGAAATGCTTTCCCAATCCACTGAAATTGGTCAACCTTGCCTTTCTATCGAAGAGATTAAGGCACTTGTCAAAAATGAATTCAATGCTGTTGATAATCTTATTTCCCATCATCTTTATTCAAATATTCCGCTTATCGAAAGTATCAGTCAACACATAATAATGAGTGGCGGCAAACGCTTGCGGCCTTTGATTGTACTTTTAGTTGCTAAAGCCTTCAATTATGAAGGTGAAGATCATATAGCACTTGCTGCGGTGGTGGAATTCATTCATACCGCCACCTTGTTACATGATGACGTAGTGGATAACTCGACACTGAGGCGTGGCCAACAGACAGCTAATACGATCTGGGGAAACTCAGCCAGTATTTTAGTCGGGGATTTTTTATACTCCCGAACGTTCCAAATTTTAACCCGCTTAAAAAATATTTCCGTGATGGACACGCTTGCCCAAACCACCAATGCTATCGCTGAGGGGGAAGTGGCTCAACTGATTCGTCGGAATGATCCCGATACCGATGAAAGCCATTATATGAGTGTAATCTGTAATAAAACCGCCCGATTATTTCAAGCCGCTGCCGAAGTAGCTGCGATGATCTGTCATCGATCCCCTTTGGATCAAGCTCAAATGGCACGCTACGGTAACCATTTAGGTATGGCCTTCCAGTTAGTCGATGATGCATTGGATTACATGGGAGAGAGTGAGGCCTTAGGCAAGAATATAGGCGATGATTTAGCTGAAGGAAAACCCACGCTACCCCTTATCCATGCCATGGCTAATACTTCTTCCGCTAAATCTAACATTATAAAAGAATCCATCCGTGTGGGTGGACTTACCAACCTTGCAGTTATAATGGAAGCTATTCATGAAGCCCAGTCACTCGACTATACGTTTGCAAAAGCAGAGCAACAAACCGCTTTAGCGCTTGATTGTTTATCCATACTGCCTGATTCTCCTTACCGTAATGGCCTTGAAGCCATAGCAAAATTTGCGTTGCAACGTAAGTATTGATTCCCCCGCGGCAATCACGCTAAATTTTTACCCTAGCATTATGCTGTTTCGGTTTAGCGGATGACGCAACATATTTATAACGATACGGACATTATAAAATCAGCAATTAATAATTTTTAAGGATATTTATTATGCTTGCAAAGATAAGTCTTTCTCGTCCTAAGAAAGTAATTCAATATTTTTCATTAGTTGATTTTGTATCTAAAGGTAACGACCCCTTTAGCGAAACAAAAGAATCCCGCATGCATTTTCCTTCTACCTTGCACGAAGCTGCATTTAATGGTGATACACCCTTTTTTCTTAACTTGGATTTATCTCAAGTTGAGATTATAAGAGACCCCAAAGGTTTTACGCCCTTACATTATGCTGCCATTATGGGACATGGCGATGTTGTAAAGCTCCTGCGGCCTCACAATCTTTTCAAGGATCCAGATGGACGCATTGCTTTTTTACTAGCAGCGCGATATGGGCACGCATCACTGATAGATATGCTGATTAATATTAATTCAAATTTAATCTTCACAAAGAATGATAATAAGGATAGTGCACTTCATTTAGCCTGTATTTATGGTCATATCCAAATCATTCAAATTTTGCTTTCTCAGCCCTACAAAGAAGCCATTAAAAAATTAATTCTTTCAGTGAACAAGCAAGGCCATAACTGCTTACACCTTGCATTTGGAAGAACTCCTCCTTTTATTTTAAGAACGTTACTAAGCTATGTCGCAAAAAACCGAGTGGAATATCGCAATAAGCATCGCGACATCGTATGGATTCAAATCCAAAAAATGCGACTAACTGTGCTTGATCTAGCACCTTCAGAACTTGATGATAAATTATTTAAAGCGATCTATTACTCGATAGCGTATCAATTACATTTACAGGAAATAGATCTAAGCTTTAGTCAACTCACTCATGCAAGTACCCGTACTTTAATATCTTTATCTCGACAAAGCAGTTTGAAGAAACTCAACTTAAGTGGTAATCGCTTGGGGAGTCGCACACTAGTCTCATCAGCGGTGATGCAATTAGCGCAAGCATTGGAAGATAATCACCATTTAGAAAGCCTCTCTTTAATGGCATGTGGACTAGATGATCATGATGCTTATGCGTTAGGTGAAATGCTTCAGAAAAACCGAATTTTACGCGAACTGAATATTAAAAAAAATCCGGCAATAACGCAGAATGGCTGGGCAGTGTTAAGTCAATTTCGCCAAGTCATGCATGATTTCAAAAATAAATTGCAAGTCATAGACTTAAGTAACTCCAGGTTGACTTCATCAAGCGGTGATCTGTTAGTTTCTTTTATAGAAAGAAATCCTTATTTAATTGAATTAAATTTAAGGACAAACCCCCTCGGTAATCGGACACTGTTACCTTCTGCTATTCAGATACTTGCTCACGCTTTAGAGCGAAATAATCATCTGGAACGCTTAATCTTAGTTGCATGCAATTTAGATGATAAGGACGTATATGCGCTAGGGACAATGCTCCGAAATAATAAAACGCTGCGTCATCTTGATTTGCGAAAAAATCCTAAAATCAGTGGAGCAAGTTTAAGAGCACTTCTGCCCATACTAGAACGCGTTCCTCACGGTTTACAAGTACTTTACGTAGATGAACAAAGCGATTTGACATTAGTCCCCGCCTTAAATGACGCTCTCGTCCCTATTCTGGAAGAAGTCATCCCACAGGAAAATATTTTTATAAAACCGATATTAGAATTGGGACAATACCTCGCCAAAAATTTTGATGTTGAAGAAATTGATGACGAAACCAAGGAGCATTTAATCTCTTTGATGCATACTAATCAACCCTTAAAAGAACAAGATGCACTTAATTTATTATTTGCTTCAATCGTAGAATTAGAAGAGGAATACAGTGAGTTAAATTCACCTTTGAAAAGTGAGGAGGCTTTGTTAAAAGCAAAAGCCGCTCTCGAGTGGTTAGCGCAGTATGAGACTTATGCCCAACTGCGCAATTTTAATCTCCTTCCAGAAACTGTTGATATTCCCATACAGTACAAAGTCAATAGAGAGCAGATTTTTGCAGCAACCTTACAACGCAAATTAAGTATGTACTGGGTAACAGTGAATTGTTTAGAAACACAATTACTCGAGATCTCTCATAATGAAGTCGCTAAGACATTAAAGAATTTACATCTCATTGGAGGACTGCTTGCGTTAATACCTGGCGTCGCAGCTAGCCATCATTTAACACACGGTATACTGGGTGTTCTCGAAAAAATACATGAATCTTTGAAAGAATTAGTAGAGTCGTTGCATTTTGTTGAATTTATGGCTGAATTGCCCGGCATCCATTCTCTTTTTCATCATTTAGCAGAAAAGTTGACCTCTCTAAAAAGTATTTCACAAGAACAAATGCTGAAAAATATCCTGCATACCTTCCAAGATTTTGATGACTGTAACGAAGAGTGTTTGAGGATAGCAAAAGCGTTCTGTCATCGTTATGATCTTTTTGACAAGTTCGACAGCTTAGAAGATATAACAAAGCTCGCCGAATATACGGCAAACATGATTTTGGATTTTTGGAAAATAGGTTTTGGTCCTCGCGCCCATCATTTAGAGGACTATCATACAAAAACACAAGAAATTTTAGATTGGTTATTTTTTGGTAGTGTACTTTATTATAAAGATCAGAAATCACCTACCTTGATATTCCAAGGTAAGGACATCAGCGTTACAGATTTCTACTTAATGCTGGGACTTGAGTTTAGCATACAAAATGATCGAAAAGAGAATCGGGTTCTTCAGTGTGACTTGAGTATACGAGATCCCGAGCATGATATTACTGTAAAAACCAATAGCATTATATTAGGCTGCCGAAAAGGTTCGAAGCAAGAAGCGCTCGCATTGAAGGATTATTTGAAATTGTTGCAAGAGGTAAGGGTTGCAGGCGATAGACCATCATCAACCGTTCGATTTCTTTTAAGGAACCCTGAGGAAAAAATCAATATTGATAGTATTGAGGCGTTTGAATTTACTTATATGACTAAAAGCCAGCGGTTAATTTATCTTGAAGAAAAGGTGGGGAGACAAGAACAGTTAATAAATCAACAAAAAGGTTCCATTGATTACTTAAATAAACGAAATGATATGATAACCAATGAAAAAAAGGCTCTAGAGGAAACTGTTAAAGATCAGGGAATAACTATTGATAAACAAGCTGATGAAATTAGTGATATTAAAAAATTAGTTTCTGTGCTTGGAAAAAGAATAAAATCACTTGAAAGAAGCTCTCAAGCAGCGGGACCGACAGATTCTACACAAAACAATCCGATGCCCAACAGTGCATTGATTAACCAACACGGTCTTCATAGAGCTCCCCGTAATTCACAAAATAATAATCTCACTCTTGAACAGGAAGAACATGACCAACTTAAATTGAGGAATTAGGCCCACCTTCTACTTCAGGAGTACTCAACTCATTTTTATGACTTTCGTTTTGATGATTTTTTCTATTGGGTTTATCAACTACGGTTTTATAAACCGTAGGTTTAAATTGACGATTTGATGGAATTGTTAGGTGATTTTCTATCCCAGAATTCTTGGGAAAATACCGATAGGGATTTAAAATCGCCGGAGGAACATGCCTTGGGCGAAAGGGTTCCGGCTTGGAAGAAAACAAATTGATAATTCTTGAAAAGAGAGTTGCGCTGACCAGGCTACTGCTAAGGCCGGAAAAGATAGATATTGCGGCGATAGTTGAAAGACTTAAGTTTAACGCATTTGCTGCAGTTAAAGAAGCAACTATAAAGCCCACGCCACATAATGAACCAATTCCTGAGGCAAGCAAAACCACACCAATAATGCCGAGGACTGTTGCAAAAATTATGCTTCCCCAGGGCCAATCCGGTAGATGGAACCGTCTCCTCCTAGGAATAAATTTTGGTTGGTTGATCCTCTGAGGTGAGATACCTCTGTAGGACTCCCTGGCAGGGGATACTGGAATCGTTCTAGGCGTGCTGATTAAGGTAAAAAAAAGGGCACTATTACTGTTAGGAACATTTTTTGGTTGATTTAATGGAGACCCAAGCTTTGCTCTAATTTGAGCCGTTAATTTTTCTATCTCAGTAATTTCAGGGAATGGGTGCCACTTTCTTTCTATTTTCCCTAAGATATCATCATCCCATTTAGCAGTTACAGTTTTGTTTTGAAGTAAAAGTAATGCAACGCTAGAGTGAAAGAAAGCAAGTTCTAAAAATTGTTGTCTATTCATTTTTTGCAGAAGGATGGGTTGTTTTGCCATTGCCTTCGCAAGTGCTAATCCAGTGAATGTTAATGCTTCTGCTAATGCATCCTCTGGTGTAATAAGAGAGGCTGAAAGATCATACAGTATTACTTCTTCAGAAAAAGTGAAATGTAAAAGAAATTTGCTCATATTCTTGACTTTGAATGACCAAAAGACTTCATTTCTTAAAGTAGCACCCACATCTTCGGGAAGAGGAATTTTGGCCATTATTTGAGTGCATTCATCTTCATTTAATTTTTGAAGCAACGCAGGATGATTCAAGATAAAAAAAGCTGCATGTTTTGCTTGAGTCAAAAGCGTGAGAAATTGTCCATTGAGTCTGCTTAAAAATAAGGGATTATTCTCAACAAGGAAATAAAGCAAGTTACGAGTGGGATCTCTTGATAGACCACAAAAAATTTTTGCTATATCTTCATTACTCAATCTATTAATTAAAGTTGGATGTTTTAGAATGCATTCAGCTGTTGTGTCTGACAGTGAAGCACATTGGACTAAATCCTGTTCCGTAAACCTATCTAAAAGAAAGGATAATGTAGGTTCTTGTATAATCTGATCTATTATATCGGAGCCGCTATAAGCTGATGCTGTAATGACTGCTTTGGGTGTAAGCAACGCATTCTTTTTATCTTTGCTAGTTCCTATAAAAATTCCTATTTGATCAAGTCTGAAACTAGACGTAAGGAATTTCATAACAAATGCATAATCTGTGGAAAGCCTATCCAAGGTGTTAATCTTATACAAAATAGGAAAAATTTTTGGGATGTTGTTAATAATGTCATCCGATTTCGTAGTATCCATATAAGAATCCACAAAACCTTGCCGAATTTCCGTTGGCAATATTTGAGTGATCTCTATAGCCTGGAGCAGCGTTTGTGTAATGTCACTCAGTTTAAAGCTTCCAAAGAAAGCTTTCCTAATTTCTTTATAGTGTTCTGGATCATAGAGGTGATTTCCTGCTAAAATTTCATCTCTTACCTTATAAAAAACCGGTTCAAATTTAGGAAAGTAAACCTTAGATTCTGGAAAGACTTCATTAAAATAAGTTTCGTAACTGCTTTCGTCGGGTTTTAAAAATAAATATCGCCATAAATCACCCTTCGTATACCGATTAATAAAGTGTTGCCAGAGAGTAGGTCTTGTCAACTGATGCCATTTTTTGGAAACCTGAGTGGCTTGAGTCAAATTTTTTAACGTCAGGTCCTTCAAAATCTGTAGAGCGATTTCATCGGGGAGAGCTACATCTGGAATGAAAGTGGTGTTTTCTATGTTTTGAGGAGAGCGATGATGGGGCGTTTGATCATTCCGTGGAGCTATAGAGGTTTCTTTGAGATCCCTGTTTTCTTGCACAGCCCTTTATCCTCCGGTAAATAAAACTTAGAGATTATATCATGATAGGTAGTAGTTGTTCTTGAAAAATTAGGGTGCTCAGACGAAAGGGCCGGAGATTAATAAATTACCCTCCCCCTTACCCTTTTAACTAAAATAAATCTCAAAATAGCCTACATTTAAAAGGAGGGTATTTCCATTGGAGGACCCCTATTTCAAAACATAAGGATGGCTAAGGGAGTAAAGTAAGCTATGGTCCTTAACCTCGATTGGTTGCAGCTAGGGCCCATTCCGCCCAATGCAATTCACGGTAGCTATAATATTGGCTTAGTGGTGTTATCTTATTTGATCGCAGTGCTTGCTTCGTATGTGACATTAGATTTAGCGGCCAGAATTCGGTCCGAAAAAGTGGCTCGTGTCAAATTTCTCTGGTTGTTAGGCGGCGCTTTTGCCATGGGGGCAGGTATTTGGTCTATGCATTTTATTGGCATGCTCGCTTTTAGTATGCCTATGCCCATGCAATATGAAATCACATGGACAATGTCATCCTTAATGGTGGCTATATTAGCCTCAGCCTTTGCATTATTTTTGTTGCGCAAAAAAGACCGTAGAGTTTCATCCATGGTGGTGGGCGGGGTCTTTTTGGGCTTAGGTATAGTCACTATGCATTACATGGGCATGGAAGGAATGACTCAACATGTGAATATTCGTTATTTACCCGGATTATTTTTGCTTTCAATTTTGATTGCAATACTGGCGTCGGAAGCAGCGCTTTGGCTTTCTTTGCAAACCAATTTAGGCCCCTTACGTCAAATACAATTAAAAATAGTAAGCGCTCTGATAATGGGCGCTGCGATTTGTGGCATGCATTATACGGGTATGGCCGCTGCAATTTTCACGCCGCTGGCACATGCGTCGCAGGGTAAAAGCATAGAACCTTCTCTGTTAGCATTCTATGTTGCAGGTATCACGGCCGTGATTATTACGATCGCATTACTGCTTTCAACATATCGACAATCAACAGTAGATACCATACAAAATGAAAGAAATTTTCTAAATGCCATGCTTGATAATCTGGAAGATGGAATTATCGCTACCGATGCTAACGGCAAAATTACGATGGTAAATCGCACATTACAAAAAAAATTAAAATTGTCTCAAGAATTATTTAAAAATTTGTCCGATTATTTCCATCCTTCTAAAGATGATGCAATTGAGAATTCGCAAGAAGCTAGTCCCTTCATTCGAGCTTTGCAGGGAGAGAAGGTCAGTGCAGTGGAATTAACGATGGGATTAGACAGTAGTGATAGAGATAATATAGTGATGAACAGCCAACCTATTATTGATGCGCAGGGAGAAAAGTTGGGCTCTGTTATAGTCATTCACAATATTACTGATCGTATTCGAGTGGAAAAATTAAAAAATGAATTTGTATCAACGGTAAGTCACGAATTGAGAACGCCTTTGACTTCGATACGTGGTTCATTGGGCCTCGCTATTGGTGGTGCAACGGGTGAGCTTAATAAAAAAACAAAGGACATGTTAGAGATCGCTTATAATAATTGCCAACGTCTCATACGATTAATAAATGATATTTTAGACATCGAAAAAATAGAAGCCGGAAAAATGGAATTTGACCTTCATCCGCTGCCAATTGCCACTGTAGTTGAAAATGCTATTTTAGCAAATCAAGCCTTCGGCCAAAAATTCAATATTAAAATTCAATTAGAAGGAGAAATACCCGATGTTACCATTAACGTTGATGGTGACCGACTAGAACAAGTTATGACTAACTTGATTTCTAACGCCGTGAAATTTTCTCCTGTCGGAGGCGTAGTTACTGTTCGAGTAATGGTGATTGATAAATGGGTAAAAGTTTGTGTAGAAGACAAAGGCAAGGGAATTTCTGAAGAATTTCAGACGCTTATTTTTCAAAAATTTGCACAAGCAGACTCTTCAGCTATTCGCCATAAAGGCGGCACGGGTTTAGGTTTGAGTATTAGCAAAACTATCATTGAAAAGCTGGGGGGTAAACTGAGTTTCACCACGCGAGAGAATGAGGGCTCTATCTTTTATTTTCAACTCCCTATCTGGCACGAAATAGTCATTTCGAGTGCTGAAAAAAAGAGCCCTGCAATATTACTCTGTGAAGATGATAAAGATATTATTCAATTGCTAACCAAGATTCTAACGAAAAATAATTTTGAGGTGGATGTCGCTGTTACCATTGTTCAGGCAAAACAATTATTAAAGACGAAACATTATCATGCCATGACGCTTGATTTAGTGCTGCCAGATGGCGACGGCATCCCTTGGATGCAAGAATTACGTAAAGACCCTCGATATTCGGAACTCCCCATTATCCTGATATCAGGAAAAGTGGGTGCTAAAGAGGACCTGTTAAATGGTCATGCTTTTAGTATTATCAATTGGGTAAATAATACTTTTGATGAAACCCAACTAATAAATGCCATTAAACAAATAAAAAAGAAATTAATTGGGGCAAAACCCTCGATTTTACATATTGAAGATGATCAAGACTTATTGAAAATTGTCGCTAATATGTTGCAAGAAGATGCTACTCTTGAATCAGCACATAACCTGCATGAAGCGCAAAGTTTATTATCGCAACAAAAATTTGATCTAGTATTGCTGGATTTAATATTGCCTGATGGTTCAGGTATTGAATTATTGCCTCAGTTATGCAGCCTGCACATTCCTGTAATTGTTTTTACTGCTTTTGAATTGCCGAGAGATTATGTGCGCTATGTTAGTGCCGCGCTAATAAAGTCGCGCATTACGGACAAAGAATTGCTTACTGTCATAAAAGAAGCTATCAATAAGCTGGGAGAGGAAAATGAAGGAACTTAAAAAAATTCTTTATGTTGAAGATGAAGAAGATATTCGCACCATTGCGCAAGTCGCTCTTGAAGATCTTGGAAAATTCACGGTAAAAATTTGCAGTTCTGGTCAAGAAGCAATAGAAGAGGCCGAAGCGTTTTCCCCAGATCTATTGCTGTTGGATGTGATGATGCCCGGCATGGACGGCCCTGCAACTCTGCAAGCGTTGAGGAGCAAACCCGCGCTTGCTACCACGCCGGCAATTTTTATGACAGCCAAAGCTCAAAATAATGAAATTATGGAATATCGTAAGATGGGTGTCCTTGATGTCATTATAAAGCCTTTTGATCCGATGAAGCTTGCGAGTGACTTAAAAGAATGCTGGAAAAAACACCGTGGCTAAAGATGCGAGAGCAAAATTACAGCAATTATTTGCCGATTATGCAAGAAATCTGCCGCATAAAATTGCTGAGATTGATACATTATGGCAGCAAGTAAAACAGCACTGGGATCCTGAAAGTTGGGATCAGCTGCACCGTTTAGCGCATACACTTACTGGCACTGCGGGAACTTACGGCTATCAACAGATAAGTGATACTGCGCGAACTCTCGTTTCAGTGATTAAAGAATATTTCGATAAAGTCCCCAATCACAAAAAAATTGCTGAAATTGAGGAAATAATAGAAAAATTAAAACAATGCGCAGTTGATCTTACACCGTTAAAAGTCCAGTCAGATCTTTTTTTAAAGTTTACTGAAAATAACTTGCTTGAAAATCGTTTGGTTTATTTTTTAGGAAGAGATAAAAATCTTACTCAACAATTAAATCATCTTCGTCATTTCGATTATGTAGTGAGTCTATTTCCCGATACTAGCACTTTGCAAAAAGCTTTACATCAAAACAAGCCTGCCACGATTATTGTTGATGTCAGCACATTGACTGAAGCTGAAAAAACTGAGGTCGTACAGTTTTCTAACAAACTTCTCGGCATCCCTATTATTGTTATTTCAGAAGAAAATAGTTTGCAAGATCATTTAGAAGCGGCGCGTATGGGTAGTCGTTTTTTTCTTACAAAACCACTCGAAATTAACCAGGTAGTAGATAAGCTTAACCAAATTTTGGATCCAATTATTAATCCTTATAGAATCTTGATCGTAGAGGATGCATTAGGTATTGCAGAATATTTCGCCACGATTTTGCAAGAGGCTGGAATGATTTCCTCGGTGATCACAGACCCTCTTAATATTAATGAGTCATTAATTGCGTTTAAACCAGAACTCATTCTTATGGATCTCTATATGCCGGGAATATCCGGTTTAGAGTTAGCTGCTGTTCTACGTCATCAACCATCGTATGCCAGCATACCAATTGTTTTCTTGTCTTCTGAGGATGATAAAACCAAACAGCTAGAAGCAATGAGTTTAGGAGGCGATGATTTTATTACCAAACCTGTGGTGCCAGAGTATTTGATTTGGTCAGTTAGAAATAGAGCAGAACGTTATCGCGTCCTGCGAACGTTGATGTTAAAAGATAGTTTAACGGGGCTCTTTAATCATACTAATATATTGAAACAGTTAGAAATGGAGTTATTGCGAGCTCAAAGACAAAAACAAATTTGCAGTTTTGTCATGCTTGATATCGATCATTTCAAACAGATAAATGATACCTACGGTCATTTAGTGGGAGATCGGGTGTTAAAGACGTTGTCTTTGACATTACAGCAGCGTTTACGCAGAACTGATATCATCGGTCGTTATGGCGGGGAGGAATTCGCCTTGGTACTTCCGGGCACCCCCTATGAAGATGCGCTAAAGATATGTGAAAATTTAAAAGAAAAATTTATAGAGCTGCAACGGGGGATAGAAAAGCAACAATTCCTAGTTACTTTCAGTGGAGGGATAGCGACGGCACCCCCTCATAAAACTACACTCGAGCTGATTGAGCGAGCGGATGAAGCGTTGTATAAAGCAAAACATGCTGGGCGTAATCGAGTGCTGTGATTAAGAATAAGGCTCAGCGCATATAAACCCTGCGCTACCGATAGTCTTCTTAACCAAAGTGTTACTTGTAACCCTAAACGTTACGCGTTATAGTTTCTTATGTATAAGGATTCTTGCCAAACTTGTCTAACGGGCAATAGCTCTGATGTGAGGCAGCCATCTAAAGTTCGATGGCACAAATGCTTAGGCATTGATTACCTAGATTATTTTATAGGAGGCATCCATTATGCATAACCCATCACATCCAGGCAAATTTATACGAGAAGTCTGGTTAAAACCGCTGGGCCTAACGGTTACACAAGCGGCGCATAATTTAGGTGTAGCGCGCAAAACATTATCGGCATTATTAAATGGCCATGCAGGGATCAGCCCGGAGATGGCTCTGCGGCTAGGCAAAGCCTTTAATACCTCACCAGAAAGTTGGTTGGTTCAGCAAATGCAGTATGATTTGTGGAAAGTCAAGCAAAAAAATCAGAGCTTAAAAGATGTGCGTGTTTTATCAAAAAATAAACAAAATGTGGATAATCCCATTCATCTTTAGCGCTCTGATGGGACAAAATGGCTTCAAGCATCTTTAAAGATTAGAATTATATTAATTACTTATTTAAAAGAATTATGTATATTTGTTCAGCCATGAGTACAATGCATGCAAAAAAAAGTAAGGGCGCCTCAAGTCCTAGCGAAATCAAGGATGCAAATTGCTCGTTTCCTAAGTTAGAAGATATGAATTCAGATCCCAAAATGGATAAATGTATTTTTAATAACCAAATGCCTTGATGGACCATGGAAAGGTATATCGCTTAAACTTCTTACCCAACGGATGCAGTGCCCAATTGATATTATGATCTTCTAGGGCAACAGGTTTCGTTTTAGAGCTAAGATTAAAAGTCAACAAGAGTGTAACTATCAACCTACAAAAGTTCAGAGGTTTTTCATGAAACTTTCCTCCCAAGTTGTAACTCAAGCAGCCCCCATAACAATTACCGTGGATCTAAAAAATCATATCACCACGACAGTGGATATTGAATTTTTAGTGAATCAACTTCGTATGGATATTATTAAAGCACTAGAGAGCGGAAACGATTTCGTTCGTACTTACACTTTTGGTAAGGTCGTGAAACCTACCTTGATAATTTCATCTACTTTTTCTGCTAATAGCGTTATTGCTCCATTAACGCATTTGTTGAAAGAATTTTCAGATGCTGATGCAGTCGTCACGTATCAGGATTTCACTGAACAATTATTGAATCCAAGCAGCCAGTTCCACAATAATAAACGCGGAATTAATGTTTTGCTATTTCGTTTTGGAGACCTTTGTAATTCGAACGATGGAATTGAGGCTTTTCAGAAAAATTTAGATAACTTAACGAAGCAAATTACCCAATATAATTCAACTACTGAAGCACCTTTAATACTCTGTTCCTGTGCGCAGCAAACTGTTTCAAAATGGCAAGCGATCGAAGAGGCTTTTCTAGAAAATATAATTGAAAAACGTATGGCTTATGTAATAAGAGATAGGGATATCCAATCCTATTACCCTATACCTGACCCTCACAATGAATACGGCGAAAAAGAAGCACATTTGCCTTATACCGTTGAGTATTTTAATGTACTCGGAATAATGATAGCCAGAATGTATTACTCTTTAAGTACCAGCCCTAAAAAAGTCATTGTTTTAGATTGTGATGACACTTTGTGGAAAGGAAAAGTAGGCGATGATGGTGTGCAAGGGATTGTTATTGATGAACAAAGAAAAATTTTCCAGAAATTTCTAGTAGAAAAATTCGAACAAGGATTTTTGTTATGTTTATGTAGTAGAAATGTTGAAGACGATGTGTGGGCAGTTTTTGATCAAAGAAGCGACATGATATTACAAAGAAACCATATAGCAGATTGGCGTATTAATTGGGAAGAAAAATCCAAAAATGTCACAGCTCTGTCGCGTTCATTAAATTTGGCGCTTGATAGTTTTATTTTTTTTGATGATGACCCTGCTCAGATTGGGGAAGTTCAAATTGGATGTCCAGAAGTGCTATGCCTTCAAATTCCTAAACAAGATGAGCTGATATCTACTTTTATTCATTCTGTTTGGGGATTAGAAGGTTTTGGTAAGCATTTCAATGGTATTAATGATACTCGCACTAAGCACTATCAAAATAATGCAATGCGGAATACTTTAAAACAGAAAGCAACAACATTTGATGAATATTTAAATCAACTCAAGCTGCAAACGAATATTCGCTCAATTGAAGAATCAGATTATCCACGTGTGACTGAGTTGATGCAACGCTCAAATCAATTCAATTTCAACAAATGGTCTCCTGAGGAATGTACTGAAGTACGCTTGCGAAATTTAATTAATACTCAAGGCTATAAATGCCTGGTCGTCGATGTAAATGATACCTATGACAATTATGGGTTGGTAGGCTTGATGCTGTATCATTATAGTAATGGCTTTTTGCTTGTTGAAGCGTTTGTTATTAGTTGTCGCGCTTTGGGGAAAGGGGTTGAACATGAAATGTTGAAAGAGTTCAGCAAAATTCTGGTCACCTCCAACCAAAAACAAGTTTATATATTATTTAAAGCTACACAGAAAAATGCCCCTGCTTCCAAATTTCTAACAGAAATTGGTTTTAAACTAGAGAAAAGTGAAGGGAATGAAACCATTCACTCAATACCTATCGAAGTTGCTGCAACAGCAAGTCCACGTTGGGAAAAGGCAGAAGAATCTCAACCACAAGAGAGCATTACAGTTAACGAGACAATCATTAATCAAAATGACTTTGTTAAACAAATAGTGGCGAGCACCATTCATTATCAAGCTGCAAATGAAACACCTGCTCCTGCTCCTCTCCCCCTATTAAATTCTATTGAAAGTACTATAGAATACATCCAAAAATTAATTGGTTATCTTGGGTGTACTGTTGATGGTGACCTTTCGTTAATTCAATTAGGCTTTGACTCTACCTTAGCAGTACATTTTGCTTCTCAGGTTTATAAGGGCCTGAATATTCACTTGTCTTATACTGATATTTTAAACCCCAACTGTACCGTAAATGAGCTTGCTAAAATTATTTATGGAAAAATTTCAAATAGAAAAAATATTCCTATCTTACCCAGAAACAATAATAACGATCCGGCGCCTCTTTCTCGCGAACAACAACGACTTTGGAGTTTTTATAACCAACATCCCGATAGTTCTAAATATAATATATCGATCAACTATCAATTAAAAGGGGATTTGAATCTAGAATCCTTACAAGCCGCATTTCGGTCTTTACTGCAAAAAGAAACTATTTTCTGTACCACTTTCCAAGGTGATCTGCACCATGCTACTCAGCATGTTGATCTTAAAAAAATCTCAGATTTTCAGTTGGATATTCAAGAAGGCAACAACCTTACCCAACCTGAGTTAGAAGAAAAGGTACAACACTTCATTGATAAACCATTTAATTTAGAACGGGATCTTCTATTGCGAGCTCAAATATATCATACGGAAGATCGATATATTCTTTCCATTTGTGTGCCGCATATCATCCATGACGCTGTTTCCTTAAACTTATTAATGAGATGCATAGCGAAATATTATTCCGCTTTTTGTAGAAAAGAAAATTTCATTGATGAAAATAACTATCAATATAATGACTATGTGCAGTGGCAACAATCCGAACCTTCAGAGGTGATGCAAAGTCATCAGACTTATTGGCAAAATCAATTAGCTGGGAAGTCGAATTCGAATTTGCCCATTATGAAGAAAACAACCCCTTCACAAAAAAGCAGACGTATAAGTTTTTCGTTTGAAGAAACAATGACGAAAAATATTGAACAAATAGCAACCCAATCCCAAGCTACTCTTTATCATGTATTAGTAGCGCTTTTCAGTGCGCTGTTGTCAAAATACACCGGCCAATTGGATACATTGATACTTACTCCTACGTCGGGGCGTCAGCATCCCGACACTAATCAAATGATTGGTTTTTTCGTTAACCTTATTATGCTTAATACTCGCATAAAGCCGGAAAATAATTTCTTTCAATCGGTAACAGAAACTCAGCGAGTAATTTTGGATAGTTTGGAGCATCAAGACTATCCATTTATAGATCAACTTTCATCTCTGGAAAATCCTGAAAGTGAATTACCAATAAGTTTTGTTTTTCAAAATTATGATGTCGCATCCCTTGACTTACCAAATATAGAAAGTAGTCGGATATTTGCTGATAACAATTCAATTTTGTACGACACGGCCTCAGAAACTCGTCTGGGCCCACTTGCTATGTATATGGGCAAAGAAGGCAATCAATTGGGAGGGCTTATTGAATATGATGAAGCCTTATTCACAGAAGAAGTAATTCACCAATTTATTATGCACTTTCAGACATTCGTTTCTAACGTGATCGCGGATCCAAATAAACCCATCCTTAATCATTCTTTGCTATCGGCGAGTGAAAGTGAGCAAATACTTCATCACTGGAATCGTAGCAACGATAAAATTCAAAATTTTGATGATATTCTTTCTACTTTTCAATCTCAAGTAGGTCAAAATCCTGATCGAATTGCTATTGTTTCGAGAGATAAAAAAGTGAGCTATGGCGAGTTAGATAGAAGATCGACCCAACTCTGTTCTTATCTAAAACAAAAATTAACCTTAGCCAGCGAAGATCGCATTGCTATTTGCCTTCCAAGAGGTGCGGATGAAGCAATCGCAATTTTAGCCATTCTAAAGGCGGGTTGTGTTTATGTGCCCATTAATCCCAAAGATCCTTTTGCTCGTATTAGTTTTATACTTGAGGACACGAAATCAAAGGCAGTTTTACTGACTGAAAAGCTCACTGGCCTTGATGTTTTCCAACAAAATGAAATCGAAAAGATCATTGTTGACCACATCGCTCTACCAGACATGCCTACCCTGGAGGTTACTTGCAGTCCAAAACCTACTCAACTTGCTTACATTATGTATACATCAGGATCAACTGGGCGTCCTAAGGGCGTATTAGTCGAACACCAAAGTATTGCTCGTTTAGTGATAGAACCGGGTTATATAGAATTCAGTTCTAAAGATAAAATTGCTCAATTTTCTAACCCTTCTTTTGATGCAGCAACATTTGAGTTGTGGGGAGGATTATTAAATGGGGCAACACTGATCTATCCCGATCCAGATATATTATTAAATTTAGACGGGTTTTCACAATTCTTAACTCAAAATGAAATTACAATTCTATTCATCACCTCTGCGTTATTCGAAGAATTCGCTTTTCTTAAACCTGCTATTTTCAAAAACTTAACTTATTTATTAACCGGCGGTGATACATTAAATCCAAAAGCAGTCGCTGCGATATTGAATTGTTCAGAGGGACGACCCAAACATGTGTTAAATTGCTATGGTCCTACCGAAAATACTACTTTCTCTACTACTTATGAAATAAATGATTTTAATCAAAATGAAGTAATTCCAATCGGAACTCCTGTTCAAGCAACAGAGGTTTACGTCCTTGATGCCCAACAGCAACCCGTTCCTATAGGAGTTCCTGGATTCCTTTATGTAGGAGGTTTAGGTTTAGCACGCGGTTATCTCAATCAGCAAGAATTAACTAACAGTAAATTTAAAGAAATTAGTATCTCAAATGTTAAGAAGCGTCTTTATCACACTGGAGATCTAGTTCAATGGCAGCCTGGTGGTACTATAAGTTATATTGGCCGTGTGGATAATCAAGTTAAATTAAGAGGCTACCGTGTCGACATTGGTGAAATTGAGCAAAGGTTGCTGGCCTACCCTGCGATTAAGCAAGCAATCGTTGTGGTACAAACAGGCGAATCATCTACACAGAAAAAATTAATTGCTTACTTTGTACCTTCTGACCCTGATCTAGAACTTAACTCAATCGAATTGGGTGATTTTCTTAAACAGGGACTACCCTATTATATGCTTCCCACAGCCTTAATTCAAAAAAGAGAACTTCCTATTACCCTGAATGGGAAAATTGATAGAGTAGAGATGGCTAAATTAAAATTAGATATTGATGCTATAAATATCAAATATAAACCTAATACTGAAACTGAAAAACTTCTCATGAATTTTATTATAGACGCTATGGGCCTTTCCCGAGATGTGACAATAGACTTCACTAATGAACTTTCTAACATTGGCTTTAATTCAATTAATTTAATGCAATTAACGCACAAAATTAAAGAAAATTTCGGTGTACAGCTCTCTGCTTCAACTATTTGGGGGATGAGTAATATACAACAAATCGCCACACTTATAGATGAAAAAAGACGGGAGTCACAAGTGTCAACTGTTGCAAACAGTAATAAGGATTGTTTAGTTGAAATACAAGCAGGAGATTCTAAAAAATTCCCTATTATCTTTATCCATCCTGCTGGGGGCACGACACACTGCTATAAAGAATTAATGGTGAAGCTTGATAAAGATCAACCTTGTTATGTTATTGAAGATGCAAGTCTGATGGGTAGGGAAATCTTGTGGGCTAGTATTCCGCAGATAGCGACCAGCTATTTGCAACTGATTAAACAACTCAAGCCCGATTGGAATCAAATAATTCTTAGTGGTTGGTCCTTTGGCGGTATGGTTGCAGCTGAAATGGCTTTACAAAATAATTTGAATAAAAACACTAAAATTCATGTTAGATCACTGATGCTACTTGATACATGGGTAGTCTCTCAACTTGCACCTGCAACAAAAAACAACTTGAAGCAGAAGGTAATTAATCAATATTACAACAATTATAAAGATCAAGTAGAACAGTTTGTTATGGATATTTTTAAGACCCGTCAAGAACAAGGTTTTTCTTATAAACCCTCTCAAGTCATAACTACACCTATATTATTATTCAAAGCAAGAGACTCGAATTCCATTATAGACATGGTTGATCCTATGAATTATTGGCGTGAATTTTCTAAAAACGTACAGGTGCGACAGGTAAATGGGGACCATGACACAATGCTAAATGGTGAATACGCAGAAGAGTTAGCAACAGAAATTTCAAAAACCATAAAAATACTTAACCTACTGCCAAGCTCTCCAAAGAGTTCATCTTTTTGGAATGCGCCAGATAGACAGCAAAATACTATGCTGAACCAGAGAAATGATTTTTCGCAAAGACCTGTTAGTGATAATAATAATAGCTGCTAGGAGTAACAAATTCGAGACTTTAAAAAATTCTTAAGGCACTAGGGATGAAGAAAAATCAAACTTCTTTGTTAAAGGATCTATTCGACACTTTACCGTATGCAATTTGCTATTTAGACAAGCAAGGTATGTATCAATTTTGCAATAAGAAATATGAATGCAAAATAGTGCCGAAGCGCAAAGATATTAAAGGTAAATCTATTTTAGAGGTGTTGCCTAAAGAAGTTGCAGAGAAATTGGTATCTACTATCCAAGAGGCTTTAAGGACAAAAAAGGAAATTTCTTATATAAGAGAGATTAATCACAACGAGACAAACCCCACGTACATTAGCGTAAAAGTATTACCTGTATTTAGTTCATTCAATGAGTCAGGTAGTCTAATTATCGAAGAAGATATCACTCAACAGATAAAAATTGAATCTAAGTTACAACAACAACTTATTGAATTCAAGAAAAGTACCGATGATACAAAAAGTTATTTAGGACACATTATTAGCCACTTTCCAGCAAATGTGTATTGGAAAGATAAAGAAGGAAGACTTCTAGGCGATAATCTAAATCATGCAAAAATAGCTGGATTTAATCAGTCAGAGATTATTGGGAAAACTGACCATGACCTTCCTTGGAGAGATCAAGCTTATCAAATTAGAGCGAACGATCTAGAAGTAATGGAAACAAAAAAGACCCAAGTGTTTGAAGAGTCAGCAGTGTTAAATACTACAGGGACAGAAAATACTTTCTTAACAATCAAAGCTCCTCTATATGATGGATCAAATGAAATAGCGGGTGTTATTGGTATTTCAATGGATATAACTGATCGCAAAGAGCAGGAAAAAATGCTCAAAGAAGCTAAGGAGCTTGCAGAAGCAGCAAATCAGGCAAAATCAGCGTTCATTGCAAATATGAGTCATGATATTAGAACTCCGATCAGTGGGGTCATTGGAATTGCTGCCATGTTAGAAAATGAAGGCGACACTAAAAAAGATCGTGATTATGGCCAGGTTATTCACGGGTCTAGTGAGCGTCTTCTTTTTTTATTAAATGATATCCTGGGTATTATTTCTGCAGATGAAATTCGAGAAGACAATCTACAATGTGAAACTTTTAACCTGGCAGAACGTCTAAAACATGTGTGCGAGTTATTTTCTTCTAATATTGAAATGAAAGATGTCACATTTGAACTTAACACCGATCCTCATTTGCCTGAATACATTGTAAGTGATCGTATTAAAATCGATCGAATTCTCCTTAACTTAGTGAGTAATGCTTTAAAATTTACCGATCAAGGTTATGTGAAACTTGATGTTGGATTAGTTTCTAATAATAAAGAAAATGCTGTTATTGAATTTGTTATAAGTGATAGTGGAATAGGTATCTCTGAAGATAAAGTGGAGCATATTTTTGAGCGTTTTTATAAAGTGACACCCTCTTATGAAAATAAGTATGTGGGTTATGGTATAGGCTTGTTTATCGTAAAGAGATTTGTGACATTATTAGGCGGAAACATACAAGTTAACAGTGAACTTGGCAAGGGTTCCACCTTTAGAGTAACTTTGCCGGTCAAAATAGGTAAAAACGAAGATGTAAATAAATCACCCGACGCCATCGTTAATCTCCCCAGGATAACTATTGGTAGTCCCATGACTGCCGCTCTGGATAGTATTGCATTTCCCCCTGCCGTTAAAAAAACAAATCCATTTAAGGTATTGCTCATTGAAGATGACAATATTGCAAGGCGAACCTCTCAATATTTTTTAGAGGCAGCTGGTTTTTTAGTGATACCTGTTATAGATGGGGAAGAAGCTATTAATGCAGCAAAATCCCAAATGTTCGATCTTATTATCACTGATATTGGATTGCCTAAAATTGATGGCAACGAATTCACTTTATTAATTAGATATTGGGAGAAAAAATCGGGCAGATCTCCCTTGCCGATTATCGGTTTAAGCGCTCACGCATCGAGTCAAATCAAAAATGAATCCTTGGATGTAGGAATGAATCTTGTTTTAGAGAAGCCTCTTAATGATCTAAAAATCAAGGATATCTTACGTCTTTTTCCAAAACAGTTTGAGCCATCTAATATTAACCATAAGCCAGAAATTGTTCATGCTTCGAAATTAGATTTACCTGAGGTAGAAGACGCGCTTTTTAAACTAGAGCAATTCCCTTTATTAGATAAACAAGACGGTATTGAAAAGGCCAGTGGTGACAAAAAAATCTTTAGGGAACTCTTAACTATTTTAGTAAAAGAAACAATCCCGGAAGAGTTAATTAATCTTGAAATTGCTCACAAAGGGAGTGATCGGGAAACGCTAAAGAAATTAGCGCATAAACTAAAGGCTGCGGCGCTTTATTGCGGCACGGTCAAAATGTACTACGCTTGTCACTATTTTGAACACTATCATTCAGCGGATGACTCTGAGTCGTTCGAAGAACTTTATCTGCAACTCGTTAGAGTCCTCAAAGAAACCAATGACTTGGTAAGCAAATATATTGAAGGCGATAGATAAAAATTGATTTATCGCACTTGGGGCAAGGATGTGCCCCATTATAAAAATCTGTAAGTCATAATTTATTGTCGGGGAGAGAGGATTTGAACCTCCGGCCCCTGCTTCCCGAAAGCGATCGGGGACTATTTCTTAGTAAACACCCACGAACACCGATAAACAAAAAATCATTTTAAAACAGTTAATTATCCATCATGCACTTGTTTTAGCTTGGTCACTGAATTACACTGCTGCACACTCAACTTGCACTTCATTTGCACTTCACTTTTGAGGTTATTAAATCATGCTAGCAACCATTAACAACTCCCTAATATCAAAATTAAAGCCAAGCAATAAACCTTATGATGTCCGAGATGATAAGTTAACTGGATTTTTGATAAGAGTAAATGTTTCCGGAAAACTAGTGTTCATGTGTGAATATGCTAGGGGTAAACGGATGACCATTGGTAAAGTTGGCGTCTTAACTCCCATGCAAGCCAGAGACAAAGCAAAAGATATGCGTGCCGACGCTATCAAAGGCATCGATCCTAAGCAGGCTAAAAAAACTCCTTCAATTACTATCTTCAAAACCTTTATCGAAAATGAATATGGTCCATGGGTGATTACGCATAGAAAAGATGGCGCTGCTACACTAGCTAGAATTAAAAGTTGTTTTTTTAAAGCATTCCAAAACAAAAAAATTGAGGAGATATCAACATTACTTGTTGAAAAATGGCAAACGGAAAGAGTAAACCAAGGAATTAAGCCTTCAACAATAAATAGAGACATTATTGCTCTTAAAGCCAGCTTATCAAAGGCTATGGAATGGGGGCTCGTTCAAAATCATCCACTCAAAAATTTAAAATTATCTAGATTAGATCTTAATACCAAAATTAGCTATTTAACAGATGACGAGGAAGAAAGGCTTAGAATAGCACTTGATTCACGCGAACAGATTTTTAGAGAAAAACGAAAAACCGCTAATAATTGGAGAAGACAAAGAAACTATGATTTGCTACCAAGTCTCGACAATTTAATATTTGTTGATCATCTCAAACCCATGGTCTTACTTTCAATGAATACAGGGTTGCGTCGAGGCGAATTATTCGCTCTTACTTGGGACGATATTGATTTCAGATCTTCTACCTCGACAGTAACTGGTGAAGTTGCAAAAAATGGAAAAACTCGTCACATCCCCTTAAACAAAGAAGCAATTTATGTTTTAGAAAGCTGGCGGAATCAAACCGGTAGCCAACATTTTGTGTTCCCAAGTCATAAAGAAACATCTTTCTACAGCATAAAAAAAGCCTGGTGCGGGATATTAAAGAAAGCAAACATTGAAAATTTTCGATGGCATGATTTGCGTCACCATTTTGCTAGTAGGCTTGTAATGGCAAGTGTTGATCTTAATACAGTAAGAGAGCTATTAGGTCATTCCGATATTCAAATGACCTTGCGCTATGCTCATCTAGCACCTGAACATAAAGCTGAGGCAGTTGCCCGTTTAGTATCGGCAAATTCTGCGATATTCAAATGAATAAAAATTATGATTCACTTAAATATGATCTGACCCTACTCTATCGGACACCAAATTTTTTGATAAACTTACACGATCAAAAGAGGTATTCTCATGACTCAACGATACGACAAATCATTTCAACTATCATAATAGGTAGTTCATGAGCCCGAAAAATATTCTCAAGACAGTGTTTGGCTGATAAGCAATGACAAAAAATTTTCACCAATGTGTAATGATTCAAATAATCATTCTATGTTTTAGCCGTTCATCATTTGCTATTACTTTGAATGATAATGGACAAGTGAGTCCTACCTATGTATCTCGGATTGTTCATGTTCGATCTGAAGCAGATATTCTAAAGGCAATTCAGAATGCAAATTCTGAACATATTCCAATCGCTCTCATGGGGAAACAACACAGTCAAGGTGGACAATCACTTGCATACAAAGCAATTGAACTTGATATGCTACCCTTCAATAAAGTTTTAAACATCGACATTAAGAAAAAACAAGTTACGGTGCAAAGTGGAATAACATGGAGTAAGTTACAAAAAAGCATCAATCAATACAATTTGGCTATTAAATCTATGCAGTCACCTAATATTTTTACTGTTGGTGGCTCAATGAGTGTCAATGCACATGGCGATGATTTTCGAGCTGGGGCTGTCGAAAATACTATAGTAAGATTTCACATAATACTTGCGAATGGTAAAAAGCTATTGGTGACGCGAACCTCAAATCCAAGTTTATGGTCATCAGTGATAGGCGGATATGGATTATTTGGTGTGATCTCTGATGTGACATTGCAATTGACAGATAATGACATGCTTATTAGTCATTATGAAGAAACTGATCCAGATGATTTTCCTGCTTATTTTCGCAAAAAAATCTTTGATAATCAAAACACGGTATTATTTTACGCACATCTTAATATTTCACCTGGCTCAAATTTCTTAATGAACATGTATGTAATTACTTATAAAAATACATATAAATTGCCCAATAAAGTTAACACCTTAGACAATCCAGATAAATGGAATATCATTCTAACTCCTCTTTTTAATATTTCAAGACATAACAAATTTAGCAAAAGATCTCGCTGGAATATGGAAAAGAAAATTTTCAGCAAATTCTATCAGAATCGACTTGTTACCCGAAATAATGCTATGGAAAAACCAGTTAGATTCGCATCTGATTATCATAATAAATTTGATGCTGATTGGTTACAGGAGTATTTTATTCCTGTTGATAAACTTCCGCAATTTATTGCAAAACTACGAAACATAATCTCAACAAATAATATTAACTTGCTTAATGCTACTATTCGATATATCCCAGCAGAAAATAATATATTATTAAACTATGCAAAAAATAATTGCTTTGCTGTTGTTTTATATTTTAACCAAAAATTGTCTTCAAATGAGATTGAACAAACCCGATCATGGACAAGGAATTTAATCCATGCCGCCTTTTCATTAGATGGAAATTATTATTTACCATATCAATCTTTTGCATCAAAAGAACAATTTGAAAAAGGGTATCCAAAATATAAAGAAATAAAAAATAATAAGCACCGTTACGATCCAACTAATGTATTTAACAACCATTTTTTTGAGAATTACTTAGAATGATAAATAAAGCATGGATTAAATTCTTATTATTTATAATATTTCAATTAATTATGTTTGACTGTGGAGCTGCAGAAAAGGAATGCATAATTTTATTGCACGGATTAGGACGAACACATCATTCAATGTCTCCATTAGAAGACATGTTAAAGCAACAAAATTACTTAGTAGTAAATGTAGATTACTCCTCAACTAAAAAATCGATTGAATTTCTTGCCAATCAATATATTCCATCGATGATAAATCAATGTTTAATTAATCATTCAGATCATATAAGTTTTGTTACTCATTCGATGGGAGGTATAGTATTACGTGAATATTTAAAAGATCATAAGCTTCCTCAGTTATCACGTATTGTAATGCTTGGACCACCGAATCATGGAAGTCAGATTGCCGATTTATTACATAATAACTGCCTGTTTAAATTTTTTATTGGTCCTGCAGGCCAAGAGTTAACGACAGGGAAAACAAGTCTTCCAAATACATTAAATCATCTCAAGAATCAATATCAAGTAGGTGTAATCGCGGGAACTTTTAGTTTCATTCCATTCACGAATTATTTATTTCATGAAAAAAATGATGGCAAAGTGGCGGTTTCTAGCACCAGGATGAATGGTATGAAGGACTTTATTACTCTTCCTGTTGGTCACACTTTCATGATGAATAACTCATCGGTACAAAAACAAATATTATTTTTTCTTAATTATGGAAAATTTATTCATTGAAAAAAGACTGGAAATGTATCTTAGAGTATACGTTGTTAATGATGTCTCTAAACTGGTAATGAGCTGAATACTGTTTGATTCCCGCAAAATCATTTCAAGAAGTCATCTTAACAGAGGACGAGAATCTACTTGGACTTCAGATACAATAGCCGCTCAGCAAATACATGATCAACTCAAAGCTGACCTCTGGAGGAATGATTTCCTTCAGGAAAAGCCAACTTATAGTTGGGTTGATGCTGTAGTGCGCTGGTTAGCTGAGGCCCAACATAAGAAAAGTCTTTGCGACGACAAAGCTCATCTAAGATGGCTGAATCAGTATCTTTGAGGGAAAAAGTTACAAGACATCATAGGAATGTAATCGATAAAGTTACTAATGAAAAACTGAAGGTAGGTGTCAAGCCTAGTACCGTGAACCGAATGCTTGAAATAGTAAGAGCAATTCTTCGTAAGGCTGTACGTACGTGGGAGTGGATAGAAAAAGCTCCTTCAATCAGAATGCTAAAGGAAGAAAACAGACGGATTCGTTGGATCACTACAGAATAGGCAAAACATTTGCTTGAGGCCTTGCCAGATCATCTAGCTGACATGGCGAGGTTTGCATTAGCAACTGGATTACGAATCTCGAATATTACCGGCTTCAATGGTCAGAGATAGATTTAGTGAAGCGTCATGCTTGGATACATCCAGATCAAGCAAAAGCAGCTAAAACTACTCCTGTACCTTTGAACTCTGACGCAGTTACAACTATTCGTAAGCAAATGGTAAAAATACATACTGGGTTTTTACATATCGAGGACAACCGATTATCCAGTGTAATACGATGGCTTGGAAAAAAGCATTGAAGAAAGCCGGCATTGACAACTTTCGCTGTCATGATTTACGTCATACCTGGGCAAGTTGGCATGTTCAGAATGGGACTTCGTTACAGGAACTGCAACAACTTGGAGGTTGGGCTTCCTTCGAGATGGTCCTAAGTTATGCAGACCTTAGTAGTGACTATCTTAAAGAGCTGCTGAAAGAGTTTCTGTCACAAATTTGTCACACCTGCATTCTGCGGTACGTTCAGCCTCTAAGTGCGAGTTTCTGTTTGCTTGTCGCACTTGGGACTAGAATGCGCCCTGTATTATAATTCTTAAGCTATTGATTTTATTGTCGGGGAGAGAGGATTTGAACCTCCGGCCCCTGCTTCCCGAAAGCAGTGCTCTACCAAGCTGAGCTACACCCCGATTTTCAAGTGTAATGTATGCAATTATTTGTGCAACATCAAGTGCCAGTAATGTCAAGGCTTATGAGGCTCAAAGTAACGGGCGAAATAAGGAACCCCCTTGTAGGTGATTGCTGCTATAGACATAATTTAATTTTTCCTTAAGAAACCATTAATTTTCTCTCCCCCCGTCTTAACTTATACTCCTGGCTTCCAAGGGTCCCCGCTTATATCTGACGTGCGACCCCAAGTAGATATTTGGTATTTAAATTTTTTAGTGCAACCTGCACATTTCGAATAACAGGACAATAAGGACATCTTAATTATGGCATTTGAAGATAGTGAAATTGACGTATTCAATAATACCGAGAACCCCAGTGATGACATTCATTCCGGGCTACCCCTTATGCAAAATAGGAGGTTTTACCAGCAGGCTAGCGATGATGAAGACAATTTCAGGAATAATGCTGGAGTTAATGAGGGGAGCCGCGATGCACTAGGCGAGTTATTGTACCGTCGTCTGAAGATGGGTAATGATGCTTTTTTGGATAATGCGAAGGGCATTTTTTCTGTTTTAATCGCAGCAGCAGCATGCTCCGCAGATCTCGATCCACGAAACCATTTCCAGGACAGCCCAGCGCGCTTATTATTTTCTGAAATTGGCCTGGCTGCTTTTTTTTTAATGTATGCCTACTCAGCTTCAAAAGTGTTGGACTCCCTTACCGCGGAATTACCCCTGCAGACGGCCGCAAGTGTCAATGAGAATTATATAAACGACCGGCGTCGCACGAAAGCGCGAACGCTCATTAGTTCCGCAATCTCCGTAGGATTGAGTGCCTGGTCTGCCTCTGTGGCAGATGAACCTGTAAGTATAAAAGCATTGATAGGCGTGAGCCATATTGTGCTGAATTATTACGCTATTGATAAAATGCTGACAGAAAGTCAATTCTTTATAAATCTGATAAACCGTTCTCCATTTGCCCGCAGCTATAGACAGCTTATGGATTCCTTTGATTCAGTGATTCGCCGTGTAACTTATCAACATTTAGACAGGAAGACTGTTCCAGGCTATGCCCATGGAAACGCGCAACCGGGACTCTCTGAATTATCGCAAGACGTAGTGAGTCTGGAGATATTTGCAGAACAACCTTTGTCAGCGTATCAGGTAATATCTACGAGACTTCTTCCTGCGCTGTTTGCAACGGGACTTTCTACGGGCTTAATTATGAACTCTGTGGAGCAGTTGATTAATCCTGAAAACAACCAAGCTGATTTGCCTCTTTTAAATACTCTCCCGCCAGCATTTTCGTTACTTGCGATTAGAGAGGCAGCCAATTCTTTAATGAGGATTGCTGATATCAAGAACCAAGAAAAACCCGCTGCTTACCTTTTATATCCTATGGCCACCCTGCTAGCGAGTCTGCTTGCAGGAGGGGTTAGCCTTGCTGGTTTTTCAACCCTAGTAGATATGATACGCAATGAGCCGATTTTTAAAACTCATGACCCTTTAAGCGACACTAAGAAACACATGTTAATCCTCGCAGCGTCATCAGCTCTTGTTTTAGTGGGCAGTATTAATCAAAAGGCTATATTTGAATTAATACCTACTTTCGCTCGCTACTGTGGATCCAAAAATGAAAAAGAGCTCGCAATTTTTCAAAAGAATATGGAGGGATTCCGACGTGATGTGCGTCAGGTGTCGCCTAAGAAATTCAGCAGCAGTCTTGATAAATTATCTAGTAATGAAAGGATACGTTTACTTCCAATGCATCAGGTGGACATGAGTGCCGATGAGCTACTTAGCAATTTAAACAGTAACCAGCCTCTCCTCAGCACTCAAGAAGGGGGCGACGGATATCAGGCTATTGAAACGTTACCGGACGCCAATCAGGGTGTGGTTTCCTCTGTGTTGCAGAAATTTAGAGACTGTGTGCCTTCATGGTCCACATTTTCAATGCGTTTTAATACCCACCAGTCTGGAAATCAAGGAAGTTACCTGGTGCCTGGGTTTGATACAGCGAGTGAAGACGGGTACGGTAGTGAGAGTAGCAAGACTAGCATTAATGATTACTAATTATTAAAACTCTCCTCTAATGGGCCTCTTTTGGGGCCCATTTATTATCCAGGCTATTTTACCACCTTTTTCTGCATAATTATTCATAAGTATGGGAGGTGGTTACTCGATTTCAAAGCCAGGAGCTGGTTTTCAGAAAACATCGCCCAATATTAAAAATAAAAATTTAGCCACATTTTTTCGTTTATTTTTGAGGAAAGTGGTGGTGGGTGTCGTCTATTTAACTTAACTGAGGCTTAAATTACAAATAAATATGGTACCGATCATTGCATAAATATGCATGCTTCCCTAAAATGCAGCTCTGCTCCAAATGTGTAAATTGATGAGGTTATAACTATGGGTAAAAAGACTGTGAAGCCTACCAGGAGGCTACTGCCAGCTGCGAGTCAAAGCGAAATCCATATCCTTCCGAGTAAGGATATCTCTAAAGAGTATAAAGGATACCTTACCCCTAACGACAATGAGGTAGGCACGCATAAGGAATTACATGATTACATGACGGTCTTAAATTATTATCAAGGCTTGGGCGTTGAAGTAACGAAGGCTGAGTGGGCTTTTATTCCAGTCGCAGTTATTGCTTACTTGAATGGCGCCGTTGGTGCCTGGCCTTATATTGGTTCGGCTAAAAAAGCTGCCAAAACGCCAGCTCAAAAGGTACTCTATCCGACCGGGGCTTTTACCATAAATCTCACCATCAATGGCTATTTTTTTACCCTCGTAATTGGGGAAGCATATTCAAAAGTATTTTGTAAACCCCTAGCAGAAGTTAATAAAGCACTTAGCCACTTGCAAGGAGTTGATTCTGGCGCTCGAGCAAAAATATGGAATGGATTTAAAACGGGAACTTTAGTTGTTGTAACCTTAGGGGGCGCTATTTTGGCAGCTTTCCCTAATTATGCCCTTTCTGCAAAGGTAAGTGGCGATCCTCCCGCAGTGTCCATGGCAGCTTTTATTTCTGGCGTTACTCAGCAGTATGTCGGCACCCAAGTGCTGTTGCAGTTTATATTCAGTTGCATCGCCTATCCCGCCCAGTTGACATATCGCCGTTATAATGTTCAAGCAATGGCCCGGCACAGAAGGTATTCAATTATCGAGTCATTAAAATCAGCCCATAAAAATGCTTTGAGCTCAGCGCAGAATGAAATAATGCGACTGGTCCAAATTGGACAAGATGAACCTCTTCAAGATCTATATAGCTTGTTGCGAAAAAATCCCACGAGAGAAGACACAGAGAAATTAGTGTTCGAATTGTTGAAGTTTGCTAAAGATGAAGAATTCCAAGAAGTTCCTTGGCTGCGTCGATCTTTTGAAATTGCTTCTATGCTACTAATGCTCACCTCCTTACCCGGATTAGCGGGTGCTACCGAGGATACAAGTTCCGAAATATTCGAGTTGCGGGATTTATTACAGCGCTGGGCGACCGCTATGGCTATTTTCTTGGTAAGTATTGCTCTTTCTGTCTATATCGCTAAGCCCTTTGGCGCCGCCGTTTACCAGAGTTTGGCCTATAGCTTTTATGGAATTAAACGATCGTGGAATCAATCAGCAGGGGTAACCGATTTCATTGCCAAGGGGTGGGAAAATAAGTTTAATCGTGAGGCCTGGTCTCATCTTGTGAAGCTGCCCCTGTCTTTTCTTCAAAACCCTATCGCCATGAGCGCGGGCGCGCTCGCTTTTTATTTTGCAGCAGCTTACTCAGTTCAGACAACAGTGCTATTAAATGAACAAGTGATGGGACAACCAGCGAGTAAGATTTTAGAGATTCCAGCGGTGCTCTTTACCTATGTCTTTAATATCTATCCTGGTATACCCATTGCATCCAGTGCTCAAGAATTTTTAACGCGCGCGTTTGGAAGCGAGCGAAACAAAGAACAAATTAAACTGCAGCGTACTTTAACCGATATCCAAACTTTTATTGAAAATATTGATGATGATAGATTTATTGCAATATTATCCTCTATAAAGCAGAAGAATGCGGAGACCCCTCAAGCATTAGAGTCCCTCCTAGAGATATTCTTTGGAAATAAGAAACCGAGTGAAGTTATTCCTAAAAATCATCCAGCTCAACAGGAAACGAAACTGACATTTGAGGACATTATTGATAATGTTGCCCCCCAACGATATCAGGTCATGCGTGACCATCCAATCCAAAAAATAGGCTTCTTTGGACTAAAGGGCGATCAACCAATAGAGGAAGGGGTTGGATTATTAGTGCGGGATAAAAACCCCAGATACGATGGTGAAGCCAAAGGGTATCAGTTGAAGTAGGGTGAAAGCAGCGGACCCCTGCTCCAGGGATCCCGCTCTGCCTTAACCTTATTGTCGATCGTCAGAAATCGACTCTTGTTTGCGTGCACGACGGGCCTTGCCGCCTTTTCTACCCGCTTCGGCTAAACTTTCATGCCCTCTGGTTTGGGCAGCTTTTTTACCGCCGGTAACGCGACTTTCATGGCTACGCGCTTTTGCGCCCTTTTTGCCTGCTTCGCTTAAGCTTTGTCGACCGCGTGTTTCCGCTGCTTTCTTGCCTCCCAATACCCGACTTTCATGGCTGCGTGCTTGAGCGCCTTTTCTGCCTGCTGCACTGAGACTTTCTGCCCCTCTTGTTTCAGCCGCTTTTTTGCCGCCTTGAACACGGCTCAAATGGTTTTTTGTTTCACCTTGAGCATTAACGCTGTTGTTAAAACCCTCGGGGTTTCTTGTTTCGGGAGTATTCATAATATTTGCAGATGAAATTTTTGAGTCTGCATTAGGTGTGGATTCAACTCTTCTGAGTGCATCGAACATTGGATCCTTTGATTGCTCCGAATTTGCCATAATAAGCCCTCCTATTTTATGCCTTTCTTTGTTACATCCATAAAGAAATTCTAGTACAGTTATCTGGCTTTACTATTAACCAACGGTTAATGGATCTTATTCATAGGTATATTTTTGATTAAGGTGATGTCTTTATTATGTTTTTTCAATATTTTGAGGGCGTATTCACTGCCAGTATTTCGCCATAGTTCTTCTGCTTGCAACAACGTTAAGGCTTGCTGCTCACCACTTAGCTCTCTAATTGAAAATAATAGGTCTAAGAGGCTTACAAAATGCGTTCGAAGTAGCCCATATAACTTAGAGGTCAGGAGGCCTGCATTGTGTAATTCAGCCAAATAAAAATAAGCTCGGCGTCCCAATTCCACAAAATAGCTAACAGTCACTAACCTTCTATTGGCAGATTCAGGAAAAAACCCAGAAAATAGTAGACATTTATCACCGACATCCCTTAGTTTTTCCTGCCGGAGCTTGCCTGAGGTGGCTAAACTATCCAAGTAGTCAATGGCTAATATCGTGTCTGATATGTCCGGTTTATTGGTATAACGTTGTAATAAATGGACCAAGTAGCTTTCAAGGTCTGTATCTAATCGTTTTCCAAAAAAATCTTCTGCTTCATTGACTAAGGTATACCACTGCGCCAGTGAGGTAGAGTGTAGGACCAGACGATTCATTTAGTCTTCCTCCAAATCCTTAATAGCAAACTATAAGGTAATTTTAGCTCAAATTTACGCATTTTATTTATGGGCTATCGATAGAAAATAGCGGGAGCAACTGCTTGCTATTTTATTGAATTTGCTGAATAGTACGCTTTTTTATACGTAAAAATGTAGCGCTGGAGGCAGCGATAGCGGAATGCGGATTCTCTAGGATTGCACTTCGTATTTATCTAGGGCTTCGCGTGCTAACATATTGACTACACTCACTATTAGAAGATCTCATATGACAAACTTAAGAAATATCGCCATCATCGCTCATATTGATCATGGTAAAACGACTCTCGTTGATAAGCTGTTACAGCAATCCGGTACCTTAAGTACCAAGGCAGCAAGTCAAGAACGGGTCATGGATTCCAATGAACTTGAAAAAGAACGGGGAATTACTATTCTCTCCAAAAATACGGCCATTCAATGGAATGATTACCGCATCAATATCGTGGATACGCCCGGCCATGCGGATTTTGGAGGAGAAGTAGAGCGCGTACTCTCGATGGTTGATTCTGTGCTTCTTTTAGTAGATGCAGTCGATGGGCCTATGCCTCAAACGCGATTTGTAACCCTCAAGGCATTCCAGCATGGTCTGCACCCCATTGTGGTGGTAAATAAAATAGACCGGCCTAGTGCACGCCCTGACTGGGTGGTGGACCAGGTATTTGATCTGTTTGACCGCCTAGGTGCTACCAATGAACAATTAGATTTCCCCATTGTGTATGCTTCTGCTCTTAAAGGATATGCCACCTTAGATTTATCTGAGCATCATGATGATATGACTCCATTGCTACAGACAATCGTAGACAAGGTTTCTCCGCCAAAAGTGGATCCGAACGGTCCCTTTCAAATGCAGATTAGTTCGCTGGATTATTCTAGCTATGTGGGGGCGATAGGGGTTGGACGTATTTCTCGTGGAAAGGTGCAATCGAATGCTCCCGTTACCATTATTGACCGAGATGGTAAGGTCCGCAATGGACGTATATCCCAAATAATGGGTTATCTTGGGTTGAACCGAGTCGAAGTTCCTGAAGCCGAGGCCGGTGATATTATTGCTATTACTGGAATAGAAGGCATACGTATTTCAGATACCTTGTGTGATCCTAAATCTCCTGAAGCGTTACCTAGCTTGATCGTGGATGAGCCAACTGTATCTATGACCTTCCAAGTAAATGATTCCCCTTTTTGTGGTAAGAGTGGCAAATATGTCACAAGTCGGCATTTACGAGACCGCCTTGCGCGGGAATTAATTCATAATGTAGCCCTCCAAGTTCAAGACACACCTGACCCTGATAAATTCCGGGTATCTGGGCGAGGTGAATTACACCTTTCTATATTGATTGAGACGATGCGAAGAGAAGGTTACGAGCTAGCCGTTTCTCGGCCTGAGGTGATCATTAAGGAAGTAGATGGTGTACAACAAGAGCCGTTTGAAAATTTAACCCTCGATATTGAAGACCAACATCAAGGTTCGGTAATGGATAGAATCGCCTCTCGTCGAGGTCAGATTCAAAATATGATGCCAGATGGCAAGGGCCGCATTCGTTTAGATTATATTATTCCGACCCGGGGGCTGATTGGTTTTCATAATGAATTTTTAACGATGACTTCCGGTACTGGACTAATGCATCATATTTTTGATCATTATGGTCCTTTAGGCAAAGGTGATATTGCAGCGCGAATTAATGGCGTATTAGTTGCTAATAGCGACGGCAAAGCGACTGCGTATGCATTATGGAACTTAGAAAGCCGGGGTAGGTTGTTAATAGACCCGCAAACCGAAGTCTATGAAGGGATGTTAGTCGGATTACATACAAGGGAAAATGATTTAGTAGTGAACGTTGTTCGCGAAAAGCAATTAACAAATATTAGGGCTGCCGGAACAGATGAAAATATCAATCTAACCCCGCCCATTCGTTTATCTTTAGAGCAAGCATTAGAATTAATTAATGATGATGAGTTAGTAGAGGTTACGCCGAGTGCCATCCGACTTAGAAAAAAATGGTTGAAAGAGCATGAGCGGAAAAAAGCTTCTCGACAAAAAGAGTAATGCGTTAAATCGCCATTCTTCCACCGTTTTGATTATTGGCAGCGGTGCTGCCGGTCTGAGTGCAGCTTTGCGCTTAGCGGATACTTTAGATGTGGCCGTGATTTGCAAAGATGAGTTAACGGAAGGCTCCACCTTTTATGCACAAGGTGGTATTGCAGCGGTGATGGGGGAAGAGGATAGCGTTGATTCTCATATTAAAGATACTTTGATAGCCGGTGCAGGATTATGTTCAGTAGAAGCAGTCACTTTTACAGCAGAAAGAGCACGTGAGGCCGTTCTTTGGTTGGTGGAAAAAGGGGTGGCCTTTACCACAGAAACTCGGCCAGATGGTCAACTTGATTTTCATTTGACTCAGGAAGCAGGTCACAGTCATCGGCGCATACTTCACGCTCATGATGCGACGGGTTTCGCGATTGAAAATACACTGGTGTCCTTAGTCCGGCAGCATCCTCGTATCAGTCTGTATGAACATTATACCGCTATCGATTTAATCAAAAGCGATGGAGTATGCACGGGAGCGTACGTCCTCAATAATGCAACTCATCAAGTTGAGGTGTTTCAGTCGTACGTCACCCTCTTAGCGACCGGGGGAGCGAGCAAGGTATACTTATACACCAGTAATCCAGATGCCACGAGTGGGGACGGTATCGCGATGGCGTGGCGAGCGGGGTGTCGCGTCGGTAATATGGAATTCAATCAATTCCATCCGACATGTCTTTACCATTCCAAGGCAAAATCTTTTTTAATCACAGAGGCGGTACGCGGTGAAGGCGGCATTTTGAAACTGCCCGATGGAACACGTTTCATGCCTCAATTTGATAAGCGGGGAGAGTTGGCCCCCCGGGACATTGTGGCAAGAGCGATTGACCACGAAATGAAACGTTTGGGAATCGAGTGTGTATTCCTTGATATCAGCCACAAATCCGCTGCTTTTATTACCAGCCACTTTCCAAATGTTTATCAACGCTGTCTAGATTATGGATTTGATATCACCCAAGAGGCTATTCCGGTCGTTCCTGCCGCCCATTACACGTGTGGCGGAGTATTGACCGACTTGACCGGGAAAACCGATTTGCCTGGCCTATATGCCGTAGGAGAAGTGGCCTTTACCGGACTACATGGGGCGAATCGAATGGCAAGCAATTCTTTATTGGAATGCATTGTTTTCGCGGCCAGTGCTAGCCAAGATATTTTAATGAATGTAGAACATTATAAACCGCCCAGCAGAGCGCCTAGCTGGGATGAAAGCCAGGTGACTGATTCTGATGAAGAGGTTGTCGTTTCGCACAACTGGCACGAGCTGCGCCAGACTATGTGGGACTATGTAGGAATTGTAAGAACCAACAAAAGACTGCAGCGCGCTCTTCGAAGGGTTTCTATGCTAAATCAAGAGATTCATGAATATTATGCGCATTTTAAAGTGACCAAGAATCTTATTGAGTTACGTAACCTTGCCTTGGTCGCTCAATTAATTATTGAATCTGCTATTGCCCGTAAAGAAAGTAGGGGGCTGCATTACAATTTAGATTATTCTCAGCCCCTGCAAGATAGTCTTGCGCGGTCCACTATATTAACTCCTCTTTCTCAGTCAGCTGAAGTCATTGCTTGAGCAAATGGTGAGTATGCTTGAGATAAACCAATAACCTACGATAATTTCGATAGCCGATACTTTCGGGCGTTAGCAGAGTGGTTAATTGTAACGATTGTTCACATTTGAAATTGAGTACTAGTAAAAAGTGGGTCACCAGGCTATTGGAATTTAGCGCCGCGTGCACCGTTTGATTATTCGCCATCGTAACTGTCCAAAATAAAGTGTCACTTGGTTTTGTGAGAGCCACTACGGAGCGCGGGTGAGACAGAAGAATGTACCGCTTAAAATAATAGTTGCCGTAAATAAGGCTGATACCAAAAGCGAGACATTTATATCCAAAGGGTAATGCGCTCACTCCCAATACAGTAATGGCAAAAACATTCAATGCGATACCTAAAAGGAGGATTTTTCTTGAAGATGCTATGTGAATCAAGCTCATGACGCATTATTTAAGAAGATGAGGGTACACAAACCAAGAAATGGACCATTGAAAAATGGCGATCCTTTCTAAACAAACGATCGCCGCGGTTTTAAAATCTATGCACTGCTTATCATCCGCTCCCGTAATTAAATCTGACACTAAGCGTGGCATAAAGGGTAGATGTCCTACCAACATCACATCTTGTTCCCAATGATTACAATAAACCGCTACGGCTTTCACCGAATCATCCGGCAATAAACCCGATAAAATATCTATTTTGGGAGCAATAGTGAAATTAGCCGCAACGCCTCTTGCGGTTTGTTCAGCACGTAATTTGCCGCTGTGATAAATTTGTTCGACTTCAATGTGATTGCTCGCTAAAAACTCGGCAATTTTCGTGACTTCATCCATACCACGCTCGCTTAGCGGTCTTTGAACGTCATTAGTCTCTGCATCTCCATGACGCATCAAATATAATTTCATTTTTCTGCCACCTTTAATAATTAGCTTTGCGTATTATTGTTTTAGCATAAAGGAACCTGGTTTCAAACCTGAGTATTTTCCTGGTGAGGGGAGTATTTTTTGGTAGAAACCCTCGAACAGTTTTCATGCTAGCAGTACAGGAAATTACAAAACACTGATTTTATGCTTAATCACTTCAACAATGGAGACCAATTTAGGGTCCTCCGGCGTAACGCTCCCGATAAACCATGAAAAAAGGGCGGGGTCAGAACTTGTTAACAGTTGTTCAAAATCATGTTGTTGGACATCAGAAAGCGATAAAAAATGCTTTTCAAAGAAAGGCTGCAAAATGGCATCCAATTCAAGCATGCCGCGGCGACATTGCCAGCGTAAACGCGCTAATTCTTCTGCAGTCATTGTGAATCCAGTGATTTATCAAATGATTCTCTGAGGATAAAACATAAGACCATGCCGATTATTATAGCGACGGGAATAACAGTTAATGCAAGACGAAAACCTTCGGGGGTATATACTCGTAAGTCATCTGATATCAGGCCTTTCCAGTAGATGTCTAATATCTTTCCGACTAAGGGCTGAAAGGCAAGACCGCCAAACATGACTAATAAATTAACAAACGAAACTGCTGCGCCGGAGACATTCCTTGGGCTGGTTTCCCGGCCTACCGCAAAACACACTACCTCGATACTGCTAAAAACACCGAAAAGAAAAAGTAATATTTGGGCCAATATGAGGGAAGTGGGAATATAGATCACCCAGGTAATAGCGAGGGCGGAAAATAGACAGCCTAATAACAAGGGTAGGCGTCTTTTTTGCATTTTGTCAGAGATCCAACCCGTCAAGGGAGCCCCTACTAGCCAGCCGAAAAATACCATCGAGTTAGTAAAAGCGGCTTGCTGAGCATCTAAATGATACACCGTCTTTAAAAAAGGAATTCCCCATAATTCTGCAAAAACAGACAGTGACATATATAAAATACACCCAATAAATCCAGCTATCCATACTTGTGGATTAGAGAGAATTCGATACAAACCCGCCAATGTTTCTTTGTAAGAAGCCTTGGATTCTGAACGTGGCGTACTCAACGAGGATTTTTTATCTCTAATAGCAAACCAGAGGATAGGTAAGAGGATGACGCCTAAAAAAGTGCTGCCATAGAGGGTTTGCTTCCACCCGACGCTTGTTACCAAATGAGTTAGGCCTATGTCGCCTGCCATACCCCCCATCATTCCAAGTGCTGTAACCAGGCCGGCAAAAAGAGCGAAGCGATTAAGGGGTAACCAAATGGAGGCAAGTTTAAGAGCGCTCACAAAGGCAAAAGCACTGCCGAAACCGACTAAGAAACGACCGATTGAAGCCAAAAAAACATTGTCGGCAATTCCAAAAAAGAAACTTCCTAGGGTGCACATAAAGACCGCAAAGGTAAGGATGAAACGCGGTCCATACAAGTCAGTCATTACTCCGACAACTGCTTGCATAGGGGTATAAGCCAGATAGTACAAACTTATAATGGCGCTAAACTTATCCAAAGAAGAAATGTGAAACTGCCGCATTAATTCATTTACAATTACGCTGGGTTGAATGCGTAATAGATATTCATAACAGTAAAAAACCGCGCCTAAACTACAAATAACCCATCCGATCATCTCTGTTTTTTTTGTTAATGGAAGGTTTTCTGATACGTTTTCCAATGTAAGCCTCATTTCTCTAAAGACGGTAGGGGAAGGAGTTTAGCATCCTTGATTTGAGAATGGAATTAAGCGAAGTGGCATTCATTTTATTAAAACGGCGCTCGGAGTCTAGAGGATTAGTCTAAAACTGTTGACAAAAACACCCAAAATCGGCATATTCAGCAGATTCCCTTTCAAGAATATCGGAGTTAAACAGTGGCGAATACAGCACAAGCAAAAAAACGTGCAAAGCAAGCAGAAAAAAACAGACTACATAATACGAGCTTACGCTCCAGAATGCGTACCTGTTTAAAGAAGGTGCTTAAAGCAATCGAAAGTAGCAATAAAACAGAAGCACAAACAGCATACAAAGATGCTGTGCCATTGCTCGATGGCATGGTGAATAAGAAGTTGATCCACAAAAATAAAGCCGCGCGTCATAAAAGCCGTCTTTCTGCGCATATCAAAGATTTAGAGTCCTAAGAAATAGAGGGTTTGGGTTTCCTTGATTTCGCTACGCTACATCAAGGCTACATTTCCTAGTTGTAGCCTGGATGCAGCGCAGCGAAATCCGGGTCCAGGCTCGATCGCGCGAAAAAGCCGTCTTTCTGCGCATATCAAAGATTTAGAGTCCTAAGAAATAGAGGGTTGGGTTTCCTTGATTTCGCTATGCTACATCAAGGCTACATTTCCTAATTGTAGCCTGGATGCAGCGCAGCGAAATCCGGGTCTAGAGGCTGGATCGCGCGAAAAAGATAACCTTTATTGACTGTCATCTAAATAATTCATGATCTGATAGCATAACTCGCTTAGCCCTTCTTTATTTATTGAGGAGATGCTGTATGCGGGCTGGGTCCATGCTAATTCCTTAAGTACTGCCGAAGTACGCTCCTCTATTTCTTCTGGTAACATTAAATCGGTTTTAGTGAAAACTAACCATTGTTCCTTGGTGGCAAGATCTGCGCTGAACTTCTCAAGCTCATTCCAAATAGACCTCACTTGAGTGGGAACATCCATTTCTGCGTCAGGAGAAATATCAATGAGGTGCAATAATAGTTTGGTGCGAGCGAGATGTTTCAAAAATCGAATGCCTAGGCCTGCCCCTTCGGACGCACCCTCAATCAATCCGGGAATATCAGCAACCACGAAACTTTTTTCATCAGATACTTTTACTACACCAAGATGTGGATACAGGGTGGTGAAAGGATAATCAGCCACCTTTGGTTTGGCATGAGACACTGCCCTGATAAAGGTGGATTTACCCGCATTGGGCAATCCTAGTAAACCAACGTCGGCAAGCACTTTAAGCTCTAAACGAATATTGCGCTTTTCGCCAAGTTTGCCGGTAGTGGTTTGTCTTGGAGCACGATTGACACTACTTTTAAAATGGACATTCCCCAGACCGTGAAAGCCTCCCTTCACAATGCAGAGCTCTTGGTCATGTTGGGTGAGATCACCTAATAATTCGCCCGTGTCCTCATCGTGAATGGTAGTACCGACGGGGACTTTAATTATTAAATCGCTGCCCTTTTTCCCCGTGCATTGCTTGCCCATTCCTTTGCCGCCGTGTTCAGCGCGAAAAAGTCGTGTATAGCGGAAATCCACTAAGGTATTAATACCGGAATCGGCAAGGAGGTAAACGCTGCCGCCATCTCCGCCATCTCCGCCATCGGGTCCTCCAAAGGGAACATACTTTTCGCGACGAAAACTGGAGCAGCCGTCACCACCTTTGCCAGCCTCAACTCGTATTTTGGCTTCGTCAACAAATTTCATTTTTTCACCGTATAGGATTGAGAGTTAGAATAATGGGGAGGGATATCTTTTATTGCATGCAGTGCCAGCCGAGGCTGGCTCAAACTATTGGATACAGTTATTCTGCAGCGTGTGGAGGCTCAATCATAACAAAAGTTCTGTTATGTTCGCCTTTTTTATGGAATTTGACGATACCGTCAGTCAGCGCAAATAAAGTGTGGTCTCTGCCAACACCTACATTCTTTCCGGCGTGGAAGCGAGTGCCTCTTTGACGAACGATAATATTGCCGGCGTTAACTAGTTGGCCACCAAACCGCTTAACACCTAGGTATTTTGGGTTTGAATCGCGACCGTTTCGAGTACTACCACCTGCTTTTTTATGTGCCATTGTTTAAATCCCCCTCAATTACCAGTTACTTTTGACTGGTTTCAATACCGGTAATTTTAACCGCGGTATAATTTTGTCGATGCCCCATTCTTTTCATATGGTGTTTGCGACGACGAAATTTAATAATATGAATTTTTTTGCCTCGACCATGTTCAACAACTTCACCATTTACGGTAAAATTCGTCACAAAAGGCGCGCCAACCGTGATATTTTCACCATCAGCAACCAAAAGAATTTGATCAAACTTAACTGTTTTCCCAGCTTCAGTGTTGATTTGTTCGAGCTTTATAATTTGTCCTTCGGCAACTTTATATTGTTTACCGCCATTAGCAATAACCGCATACATATTAACTGAACTCCGAATAATCTTGTGTAAGGCCGGCATTTTACGTAATAGCGACCCATCACGCAAGCATTTATCAATATAAAACGTTGTCTTTGTTTAAGTGAGTATTATTTATTGCCAGGAACTCAAGTAGTGCAAAGGAGCACTATGAATAACTTACTAACAAAATCAGCCATTTTTATGGGTAATTGCTAATGAAAGGAACTCCTGTATTTATAATGACACAGTTGTGAATACCTGTTTGCTCCTGTATAATCCCCTGTTTCCTAAACCTCCTTGCCCTCAAAATAGGGCTGTTAACCATCCATAAGGAGCATCTATGCGACATTATGAAGTAATTTTCTTAGTTCATCCTGATCAAAGTGATCAAGTCCCTTCTATGATCAAACGCTATAAAGCATTAATTAAACAAAACAATGGCAATATCCATCGATTAGAGGATTGGGGGCGACGTCAACTTGCCTATCCTATTAATAAGGTGCATAAAGCGCATTACTCCTTAATGAATATCGAATGTGATAAGCCTACCATTGAAGAACTGGAAAGTTCTTTCCGCTTTAACGACGCTGTTATTCGCTACCTGATCTTGCATAAAGATGAAGCTATTACGGACGCTTCTCCCATGATGAAAGGGCATGAAGAAGGCCGAGAAAATAAGGCCGAAAAAGTAACCGAAGCTGAAGATTATCAAGAAACTTACGCTGAATAGAGAGGAGAATAACCGTGGCTAATTTTAGAAAGAAATTTTGTCGTTTTTCTGCCGAAGGCACTAAAGAAATCGATTATAAAGACATTGGAATTTTGAAAAATTATATAATGGAATCTGGTCGGATTGTGCCAAGTCGAATTACTGGCACAGCTGCTCGTTATCAGAGACAACTTGCTAGAGCAATTAAGCTTGCGCGTTATCTATCGTTGTTGCCGTACTGCGACTTACATGAGAAATAACCCACTATTAATTTTATAGGTGACGAGTGAATTCATTGGTGCGTAAATGGGGCGAACAGGTAATACGTAGTCGACAACTTGCCGCAGGTTTGGCGTTAGTTGCTGCCTTTCTATCTTTTTTTGATTTACCTGTCGGTTGGCTGAGTACAGTTATTATAGCCTTAATCACTTTGCAAAATGGGCCTAAGCAAGGGCTGATGATTATGGCCTGGGCCATATTGCCTGCTGTGGCGATGCTTTGCTTAGGGCACTATCCAATATTTATAAATATTGTGGTATTGCACTATTTCGTAGTATTCGGCTTAGCCATCATCTTACGAAAAAATAATTCATGGATTAATGTGGTAAAACTCGCCTCTGTTTTAGGGATGGGTTCTGTCATATGCATTTATTATTTTGTTCCAGAGTTACAGACTTGGCTGGTGGCCCAGCTCACCGCGTTAGCTAAAGAGTATCAAACAACTTCCTTTATAAATTTTGGGTCTGCAGATATTGCGAGAGGCATAAAATATATCGGATTATTGGGTACAGGATTAATTTCACTTGCTGTCGTCATTATGAATTTAATGACCTTATTTTTAGCAAGATGGTGGCAATCTAGGATTGTGCCTGCAGTGAGTTTACAGAAAGAATGCTATGCAATTCGTATTCATTATGGGGCGTCACTCTTTCTAATAGCCATCGCTTTAGGATTGTTTGCCAACAATGCACTGTTCATGAATGTGCTTTTAGTTGCCTTAATGCCGTTTATTTTCGCAGGATTGAGTTTATTCCACTCATTTTTTGCCACCAAAAAAAATGGCAGCTCAATCATGACAATTTTTTATATTTTATTTTTATTTTTATCCCCTTATGTGATGGCTTTATTATCCTTCATGGGGTGGATAGATAGTTTTATTAATTTTAGAAAAAGATTTGTAATCGATAGTGCCATTAAAGAGTAAAAATACTTTTGGGCATTATTTATCTATGACAATTATTTGATGAGGTATTGGTAATGGAAATTATATTATTAGAAAAAGTTCACAACTTAGGCAACATTGGCGATAAAGTGAACGTTAAATCAGGTTATGGCCGCAATTTTTTAATTCCTGAAGGCAAGGCTGTGCCTGCAACAAAACATAATGTTATCAAATTTGAAGAAAGACGTGCTGAGCTAGAGAAGGTTGCGAATGAACATCTCCAAGCTGCCCAAAAAAGAGCAGAAGCATTATCTGCTGTAAAGGTCACTATCCGGTCAAAAGCAGGAGAAGAAGGCAAGCTGTATGGGTCAATCGGTACCAAAGATATAGCGTCTGCTATTACTGCAGCGGGTCAAAAAGTGTCAAAATCTGAAGTAAGACTGCCAAACGGACCTATTCGTCAAGCGGGTGAACATTCAATTGATGTAAATTTACATTCAGATGTAACAGTTATTATTAAAGTAAATGTTATCCCTGAAAGTTAATGGTATGTAGATAAGGCTTTAACTAGCGCTGATCTTATCGGTGAAAGCAGATTCTCGTTGATTAAAGCCCATCCCATGTGGGCCTAATTTTGGCTCTCGAAGGCAAGGATAATGAATAATAAAAAAAGTGATAGTGCAGTTGATCAGCTTAAACTACCTCCCCATTCTTTAGAAGCAGAACAATCTGTTCTAGGCTCTCTCATGCTTGATAATAAGGCCTGGGATAAGATAGTCGATAAAGTTACGGCGAATGATTTTTATAGTCATAGTCATCGTACCCTTTACCAAATTTTAACCGACCTCTCTCGTAGAAATACTCCTTTCGATGTACTAACCGTCGCAGAGGCGCTCAAAAATATCGAAGAACTGGATAATGTCGGTGGAGAACTCTATTTATTTGAGCTCGCTAGAAATACACCCAGCGCAACGAATGTGGTGGCGTATGCAGAGATAGTTCGAGAAAGATCCATTCTGCGACAGCTCATTTCGGTTGCGAATGAGATAGCAGATAATGCTTTTTTCCCTGAAGGAAGACTTAGCTCTGAGATTTTGGATGGTGCAGAACAAAAAATCTTCAAAATTGCAGATCAAGGTGCGCGAGGAAGTGGTCCAATCAGCATCACGGAGTATTTAGCGAAAGCAACAGATCGAATCGACACGCTATATCACTCAAATCAGTCTATTACGGGAATACCCACCGGTTTTGCAGATTTTGATGAAATGACATCGGGGTTGCAGAAAGGCGATTTAATTATTATTGCAGGCCGACCCTCGATGGGCAAAACAGCTTTTGCTATGAATATTGCTGAGAATGCCGCCATCAAAAATCAGTCCCCGGTGCTTGTTTTTAGTTTGGAAATGCCGGGTGAACAGCTTGTTTTGAGAATGATGTCTTCATTAGGAAGAATAGATCAACATCGTGTGCGAAATGGAAAACTACATGATGAAGATTGGCCCCGCATCACCTCTGCGGTCAGTGTTTTGTCGGATGCTCCTATGTATATAGACGATACCCCGGCGCTAAGCCCCTCGGAAGTGAGAGCAAGAGCGCGAAGGTTGGTGCGCGAAAAAGGTAGTATTGGCTTAATTGTCATTGATTATCTCCAGCTTATGTCAGTTCCTGGCTATAAAGAAAACAGAACCAATGAAATTTCAGAGATCTCTCGGTCGCTTAAAGCCTTAGCGAAAGAATTGCATGTCCCTGTGATCGCCTTGTCGCAGTTAAATCGAAGTTTAGAGCAACGCCAAGATCGTAGACCTGTGATGTCAGACCTTCGTGAAAGTGGCGCGATAGAACAAGATGCAGATTTGATCGCCTTTATTTATCGAGACGAAGTCTACAATGAAGATAGCCCTGACAAAGGTAAGGCCGAAATCATTATCTCCAAACAACGAAACGGACCTATTGGAAAGGTACATCTAACCTTTTTGGGACAATATACTGTATTTGAGAATTACGCTTCTCCTCAATACCACGAGGTATTCTAGTGAGCGACAGGACTAAAGCCTGTATTGATATCAGCGCTTTACATCACAACTATTCTATAGCCAAAAAATACGCACCAAACTCAAATATTTTGGCAATGGTGAAAAGTAATGCCTATGGGCACGGTATAATTAGTATTGGGAAAATTCTTACGCAAGCAGATGGTTTTGGGGTCGCCTGTTTCGATGAGGCCATAAAATTACGTGAAGCTGGAGTAATGACACCCATTGTGATTATGTCCGGGGCTTTCCACGCTGATGATTTAGTCTTAGCGGAGCGCTTTGATTTACAATTAGTTGTGCATGATATTTCCCAGATAAAATTACTGCGTTCTAGCAAAGTAACCACCCCACTTTCTGTCTGGCTTAAAATTGATACCGGGATGCATCGATTAGGTTTCGCTCCTGAACAATTTAAAGAAGTGTATGAATTATTAGCCAACTGCCAGAAGGTCAAGCAACCTATTGTTGTCATGACCCACCTTGCCGATGGCGACGATCTGCAGAAATCAACCACCCAGCAACAGCTTGATAAATTTGCCTATTATCTGAAACATCTAGCGGTGCTTAAGAGCGTGGCGAATTCAGCGGGCATTCTAGCTTGGCCAGAAGCGATTGCAGAATGGAATCGACCGGGCATTATGCTTTATGGTATCTCACCTATGATTGGAAAAATTGGTGCAGATCACGATCTCAAACCTGTCATGACATTAAAATCAAAAATTGTGGCGATACATGATTTCTTAAAGGGCGACGCCATCGGTTATGGGGGGCGTTGGACATGCCCTGACGATATGCGCGTGGGTATAGTTGCGATTGGATATGGGGATGGCTATCCTCGACATGCTAAAAATGGCACACCTGTTTTGATAAAACAAAAAATGTGTTCCCTCATCGGAACCGTATCAATGGATTTAATTGCTGTGGATTTGCGTCCCCTAAGTGAAGTCGCACTGGGCGAAGAGGTAATTCTGTGGGGAAAAGGTCTGCCTGCAGAAATTGTGGCAAAATACGCTGATACTATTGCTTATGAACTCATCTGCCAGGTTTCCCAGCGTGTGGTATTTAACGAAGAGCAAGGAAAACTAAGATGCGAGTTGTGATCAGGCTGCTCCTCTTGATCGTTGTTTTAATGGTAACGGGTTGTGCAATCACACCACCTCCTCATAATAAAGAAAATGTTAGTGCTATCTTCAATGAATATCCTCATTGGTACAAAGCCGCTAAAAAAACTGAACGGAAATGGGGTGTACCTGTGAATGTTCAAATGGCCATCATTTATTATGAGTCGGCTTATCGAGCAGACGCGAGACCCCCCCGTAAGCATCTTCTCGGTTTTATTCCCTGGAAACGTATCTCTTCTGCTTATGGGTATGCACAGGCGCTTAATGGCACTTGGGATGATTATTTATGTAAAGCAGGTGGTTTTTTTTCTTGCCGCACAAAATTTGCGTCGGCGACTGATTTTATAGGTTGGTATAGTGCTCAAGCACGTAACCGATTAGGAATCTCGCAAAACGATCCCTACAATCTTTATTTGGCATACCATGAAGGTTTAACGGGGTTTCAAAGAAGAAGTTTTCTTAAAAAACCTTGGCTAATGCGTTATGCACACAAGGTAGCCTTGAAATCGGATGTTTATCTTTACCAACTCGCCTTTTACGAACAAGGGATGAAGGGTAATTGTCTACCTATGAATGAATCACCGATGGCCATCCCTTTACCCCATGACCTTCCCGAACTAGACGCCCCTGCAAACTATAATTTTTGTAATACCCCTAGCTCTGAATCGGAAAGTGAGATTGAAGCTAATATTTAGCGCAGACCTTAGGTGCAGTTATAACCATTTCACAAAAAGTAGCGGAATTATTTGAGTACTTCGCTACACCCCGGAATAGTAATATACTGCGAGGACTTTTTTTAACGAGTTTTCTGATGTCGGCAAAGAAATCACTATTTAAATCTACCACTATCGTTTCCAGCATGACCCTGCTATCAAGAGCGTTGGGATTTATTAGAGATATGCTCATGGCGAGCTTGTTCGGAGCGACGGCGGGTTTTGATGCATTTTTAGTGGCGTTTAAAATACCCAATTTTATGCGGGGATTATTCGCAGAAGGTTCTTTTTCACAAGCTTTTGTGCCGATTCTGGCAGAATATCAACACCATCATAGTGCTAAAGATACATTGCAATTCATTGCTCGAACCCTAGGCGGGCTCGCCGGAATATTATTCATTATCACTTTCTTATGCGAGATCTTAGCCCCTCTAATCGTTGTCATCTTTGCACCGGGTTTCGTGCATGACCCTCTGCGCTATCAAATGGCTATCAAAATGCTTTGGATCACATTTCCTTACCTAATGTTGATTTCTTTAACCGCCTATTGCGCTTCGGTATTACATAGCCAGGGCCATTTTGGTGTGGCGGCATTTACGCCGGTAATCTTAAATGTAGTGTTGATCGCAGCGGGGATATATTTTTCGCCCTTCTTTTTAGTACACGAACAAGCTTTAGCCTGGGGAGTATTAGTTGCGGGGATAATTCAGCTTGCCTTTCAAGTCATTTTCTTAGCTCGCTATAAATTATTTGTGCGACCTCGGTGGCACCTTCAAGACCCGCATGTTAAACGCGTTATGAAAAATATGGTGCCTGCGTTATTTGGGGTGTCGGTAATGCAAATTGGGTTATTAATTAACACTTTTTTCGCTTCTTTTCTTAAAGAAGGCAGTATTTCCTGGTTGTACTATGCCGATAGATTAACTTTCTTTCCACTCGGGATTTTTGGGGTGGCGCTGGTAACTGTTTTATTGCCTTATCTGTCTAATTTCCACGCGAAGTCTGCAAATGAGGATTTTAAAAGCGCTTTAGATTGGGGCCTGAAAATGGTGCTACTCATTAGCATTCCTGCCATGCTGGGTTTGATTATGATGTCAAACCCGATTGTGTCCACTTTATTTCACCATGGAAAATTTAATGCAGCAGATGTTGTAATGACTGAACAAGGTGTTATTGCATTTGCCATCGGCCTCCCCAGTTTTATGGCAACCAAAATTCTTGCGTCAGCTTTTTATGCGCGCCAAGAAATCAAACAACCTGTAAGAATCGCGGCAATTACTGTGGGAGCAAATATTGTGCTCAATTGCTTGTTAATCTTGCCATTGAGACATCAGGGATTGGCGCTGGGGACGTCGCTGGCAGCGATTATCAATGCAGCATTACTGTATCAATCACTGTATAGAACAGGTATTTATCAACCTCAGCGCGGTTGGGGCAGATTTTTTTTACAATTGCTGTTTGCAAATAGCATGATGGTCTTATTATTAGTGTGGGGTGCGCCTACTAAAGAAGGATGGGCGAATTGGCAATGGCATCAACAAGTCTTAACACTTTTTATCTGGCTAACTGCTGCCGTCGTCGTTTATTTTAGTTCTTTATGGTTGAGTGGCCTGCGCTTTAAAGATTACCTAATGCATGGGGCCTCATCTTTTATTCATAAACCATTAATTATCGAGCGGTAAGTAGCGTGGAAGTTATTAGAGGAATACATAACCTAACTGAAAAACATCAGGAATGCGTGGTATCCATCGGCAATTTTGATGGTCTTCATCTAGGACATCAAGCCTTACTCGAAACGCTTGTAGCCAAGGGAAGAGAATTACACCTGCCAACGTTAGTAATCATCTTTGAACCTCAACCCAATGAGTTTTTTTCTCAGCATGAAAATGTGCCGCGTTTAATGCGCTTTAGGGAAAAAGTGGAAGCGTTTCAAGCTCAAGGTATTGATCGAGTGCTATGCATTCATTTTGAGGAACAAACGGCCTTACAAGTAGCTGAGGTTTTTGTAAGAACTGTGTTAGTTGAAAAATTAGCGGTTAAATATGTTGCGGTGGGTGACGACTTTCGTTTTGGGTTCAAACGTATGGGTGATTGTTCCTTATTAGAAGCATTAGGCCAGCGTTATCATTTTAAGACTCAGTGCATGGAAACGTTCGAAATGAGCGGGAGCAGAGTGAGTAGTACTCGAGTGAGACAATTATTGAAAGTAGGGGACATGGCAACAGTGCGAACCTTACTTGGGCGCCCCTATAGCATGCGAGGAAAAATAGCGCATGGAGATAAACGCGGACGCTTACTCGGCTGTCCTACAGCGAATATTCATCTCCATCGAAAAGTAGTGCCTGTCTCAGGGGTATTTGCGGTAAATATGCTTGGGATTGATGCAATGCCTCTACCAGGGGTAGCCAATGTGGGGATGAGGCCCACTATTTCAGGAGAGACTCGCACATTACTCGAAGTCCATTTGTTAAATTTCGATCGTGATATCTACGGGAAAAATGTGGAAATAGAATTTCTGCAAAAATTCAGAGAAGAAAAAAAATTTGCTAATTTCGAGGAGCTCAAAGAACAGATTCAAAAAGATATCGAGCAGGCAAGGGAGTATCATCAGCAAGAAAAGAGGGAACCGTGACACTCCAGCTGACCATGGAATGGTGTGGGGTCCTGGGAGGAACAACTGGAGCCGTACGTCGTAAAAATATATAATCATCTTCTTTGAAAAAATTATGGCATTATAGAATAATGCTGCGCCTACCTAGGTGATCGAAAAAAATCCATAACCCCCTGTTAACCTGGCTCGTTATGCCGATAGTTGATGAGATATTATGAGTGATTATAAAAATACTTTAAATTTGCCTAAAACGGACTTTCCTATGAAGGCCAACTTGCCTAAAAGGGAACCTGAAATCTTGGCTTATTGGCAAGATATTAAGTTGTATGAGCAGCTTAGAACCGTAGGTAAAGATAGGAAAAAATTCATTCTCCATGACGGCCCCCCCTATGCTAATGGTCAAATTCATATTGGCCATGCTATTAATAAAACGCTTAAAGATATTGTCGTTAAGTCTAAAACACTCAGTAATTATGATTCTCCCTATGTTCCAGGATGGGATTGCCATGGACTGCCGATCGAACTCAATGTGGAGAAAAATATTGTCAAATTAGGGCAAGTCTCCACAGAAGAATTTATTAAAGCCTGCCGCAAATACGCCAGCTCGCAAGTAGAATTGCAAAAAGCAGATTTTATTCGTCTAGGGGTGATCGGGGATTGGGAGCATCCCTATCTAACAATGGACCCTACTTACGAGGCAAATACTATACGCTCTCTTGCCAAAATTATCGCGAATGGACATTTGCAGCAAGGCCACAAACCGGTACATTGGTGTACAGAGTGCGGATCTGCCTTAGCAGAAGCAGAAGTTGAATACAAAGATAAGCAGTCATTTGCAATTGATGTCTTATTTCGTGTCGTTAACAATAAAGAAGTGGTTGAGAAGCTAAATTTAACTCTCTCTGACCCTGAATTTGCGGTGCCTATCTGGACAACCACGCCTTGGACATTACCTGCAAACCAAGCAGTGGCATTGAACCCATCGCATGCGTATGTCTGGATACAGGTGTTGGATAGAATGAGCCCTCTCTTATTAGTTGCAGAGGAATTGTTGCCCAGTTTTGTGCAGCGTTTAGGCATCACTGAACATCAAGTAGTGGCCGGCTGTTTAGGCAGCGATTTAGAAGGTGTTCGTTTACACCATCCATTTTTAATGCGTGAAGTTCCTGTTGTTCTGGGCGACCATGTCACGTTAGATACAGGGTCTGGCGCCGTGCACACAGCGCCTGCTCATGGCCAGGAAGATTACGTGGTGGGGCAAAAATATAGATTACCCATGGATAATCCAGTGGATGCCAAGGGACTTTTCGTGCCAGGTACACCTTTCTTTGCAGGTGAACATGTTTTTAAAGTCAATCCCCATGTCATACAGGTCATTCAAGACAATCAGAATTTATTACATGACACTAAAATGATGCATAGTTATGCTCATTGCTGGCGGCATAAAACACCCTTGATCTATCGGGCCACACCGCAGTGGTTTATTAGCATGGAAAAAAATGGTCTGCGTGAGCAAGCCCTCGCTGCTATTAATAAAACCGGTTGGATTCCGGATTGGGGTCAAATGCGTATTGCAGATATGGTGCAAAAACGGCCTGACTGGTGTATATCTCGCCAACGTGTGTGGAACACACCCATCCCTCTTTTTGTTCATAAACACACCGGTGAATTACATCCTGATACCTTAGAGATAATGGAAAAAGTAGCCGTTCAAGTGGCCGAAAAAGGCATTGAAGTTTGGCAGCAACTCACTTTACAAGACGTAAGTTCTGGCAATTCTGATGATTATGACAAGATAACGGATACCTTAGATGTATGGTTTGATTCAGGAGTAAGTCATGAATCTGTGCTTAATCATAATCCGGAATTGCACTCTCCTGCCGATCTCTATTTAGAAGGTTCCGATCAGCATAGGGGATGGTTTCAAACATCCTTGCTGACCTCTGTGGCGATGTACGGTAGGGCGCCTTTCCATACTGTGTTAACACACGGGTTTACAGTCGACGCTGAAGGCAAGAAAATGTCTAAGTCGATTGGCAATGTAATTGCGCCTGAAAAAGTGATTAATAAACTCGGAGCAGATGTCTTAAGGCTTTGGATTGCAACTACCGATTATCGCGGAGAAATGAGTGTTTCAGAAGAAATATTGGAACGTTCGTCTGAAGCTTATCGAAGAATTCGTAACACAGTACGTTTCTTTCTCTCGAATTTAGATGATTTTAATCCAAAAGAAGACGCTGTTCCTGCTTCTGAAATGTTAAGTTTAGATCAGTGGGCGGTTGATGCTGCAGCTGAGTTACAAGAGGAAATTATCACGGCTTATGCCAATTATCAATTCCACCAAGTTTCGCAAAGAATTCATCATTTTTGTACGGTGGAAATGGGTAGCTTTTATCTGGATATTTTAAAGGATCGTTTGTATACCACTAAGGCCACTAGTCTAGCGAGACGATCAGCTCAGACTGCAATTTATCATATTTTGCAGGCTATGGTGCGTTGGATAGCGCCTATTCTTTCGTTCACTGCAGAAGAAATATGGCAGTACCTGCCGGGTGAAAAACAAGACTCCGTATTTTTAACAACCTGGTATACCGATTTGGTGCGTATTTCGCCAGCCGAGAGACAAAAATGGCAACGTGTGATAGTAGTGCGTGAACAAATAAACCAAGAACTCGAGCGTCAACGTAATGAGGGTAACATTGGTTCTCCCCTTGCAGCCGATGTTGAGCTTTATTGCACTGAAGAGTTGCAGCACTTTTTAGCGCAATTTGGTTCAGAATTACGATTCATTTTTATTACCTCTGAAGCAAATGTCTATCCGTTGGAAAACGAAGAATCGTTAGATGAAGCAGTGGTGACTATTTCCTCACAACAAGCCATGAAAATACTGATCAAGCCTTCGAATCATGAGAAATGCCAGCGATGTTGGCATCGTAGAGAGGACGTGGGGGCGAGCCTTGATTACCCTGAAATCTGCCAGCGATGTATAGATAATGTGGTGGGAGAAGGGGAAAAAAGACTTTTCGCATAATGTGACTTCTCAAAGGAGAATAATTTGGAATCCGTATTTAGCGCAAAAAAAAGTGGATTACACTGGTTGTGGTTATCCCTTATAGTAATTGTTGCCGATCAGCTAGTGAAATACTTAATCAGAACTCATCTGCTTTACAATGAGTCCGTTAATGTATTTCCATTCTTCAATCTAACTCTGGCGCATAATAAGGGAGCAGCTTTTAGCTTCTTAAGTGAGGGGGGCTATTGGGCACCCTTATTGTTTATTGTGACCGCTTTAATTATTAGTACCGTACTGTGTATTTGGATGTATCGCCTACCCCCAAAAAATTATTGGCTGGGAATTGGCTTAGCGCTGATATTAGGCGGCGCAATCGGCAATTTAATTGATCGACTCATTTTTGGTTATGTCATTGATTTTGTACATTTGCACGTGGCCAATTGGAGTTTTCCTATATTCAATATTGCTGATGTGGGTATAACGGTGGGTGCGTTAATGTTAATCATTGATATATTTAAGAAGAAATCACCATGAAAATATTACTCGCTAATCCTCGTGGATTTTGTGCTGGGGTGGATCGTGCTATTGAAATAGTGGAACGTGCATTGGACAATTTCGGTCCGCCAATCTGGGTACGCCATGAGGTAGTACATAATGAATATGTGGTAAGCAAATTACGCTTGCGGGGGGCTATCTTCACCGATAATTTGGAAGAAATTCCAGAAGGGTCAATCGTAATTTTTAGCGCTCACGGGGTATCTCAAAAGGTCAGACAAGATTCTACTACCCGACAATTTAAAGTTTTCGATGCTACCTGCCCCTTAGTGACTAAGGTCCATATGGAAGTAGCACGTTATAGTAGAGAGGGATGGGAGTGTATTCTTATTGGGCATGCTGGGCACCCTGAAGTTGAAGGCACCATGGGACAATATGATAATCCTGAAGGCGGCATTTACCTGATTGAAAACGAAGCAGATGTGTCAAAGGTAACTGTTAAAAATCCTAATAAGCTGACTTATGTCACGCAAACCACCCTATCGGTTGATGATACAGGAAAAATAATCCGTGTGCTTAATGAACGTTTTCCAAATATAAAAGGCCCACGTCGCGAAGATATTTGTTATGCGACGCAAAACCGGCAAGATGCAGTAAAGGATTTAGCGAGTAAATCAGATATTGTATTAGTAGTAGGTTCACCCAATAGCTCTAATTCAAATCGTTTGAATGAATTGGCTGAGCGCTTAGGGTGTGAGGCGCATTTAATCGATAATGCCAATCAAATTGATCGATCCTGGTTAATTGGTAAGGAAACAGTGGGTGTTACCGCGGGAGCCTCTGCACCAGAGAATTTAGTGCAAGCAGTCGTTGAAAGGTTAAAAGAATGGGGCGGAACTCTCGTGACAGAGCTTCCTGGCAAAGAAGAAAATATTACCTTTGCCTTGCCTCGTGAATTACGCTCCGACATTGCGACCTAATACTAATTTCTGAATCTGCGGCGAACAGTCACCAACATTGTTTCCCGGAACCGCTTACGGTTTGGTCGCCCGTCTGATCTAAATAAAAAATGCCGCAATCATCATGGGAATGCGCAATTATGGGCACGGCTGCAATCTTAAAATGAGAATCTGAAGCTGAAATCACCTTCACCTGATATTCGCCTACATTACTGTGAAAATTTAATCGTGCTAGAGTAATGTCTTTATAGGTGTGGTGTTGTTCATAATACTCCTCTATAACGCTTGCTAGATTGATCAAGTCGAGTTTGGCAGCCGCTTGGTGAGTTTTTGTGACTGGCATTCGGTATGTAGCAACAGCCAAGGAGGCGAGTACCATCGTAATCAACAGCGCTGTCATTACTTCTAAAAGTGTGAACCCTCGATTTTTCATCCTTTAAACTTATCACATTACAAAAAAGTATCTATACCCGATAAATGACGAGCCTCAATCTGAGAATGATTCTCAGTTACATTGACAGGGGATGTCTGCTTTTGGGATAATGGCGTACTGAATGTGGCGGAGAAGTTTGTGATTCACTTGCGTGATTTATCCATTGGAGAGAAAGCTAGAATTATTGGTTATTCTCCCTGCGATCGGCATTATCGCCGAAAATTATTAGTCATGGGGCTCACACCTGGCACAGAAGTGACACTTATCGGAATTGCTCCCCTAGGGGATCCGGTAGAGATCTCTAGCAGGGGTCACTGTCTTTGTTTGCGAAAATCTGAGGCACATGTTCTAAAGTTGGAAAAACTACTTTAATGATGTCAAAGACAATAGCTTTAGTGGGCAACCCAAACTGCGGTAAAACAACGCTATTCAATGAACTCACGGGTTCCAGGCAAAGAGTAGGCAATTGGCCAGGCGTTACCATAGAATGTAAAACAGGTCAGTTTTTTTATCAGAAAAAACAAATTGATGTTGTCGACCTCCCTGGAATTTATCAACTTAGTTGCTCGGATACCCATCAAGCACTCGATGAAAAGATTGCCTGTGATTTTATTTTAAATAATGAAACTGATCTTTTTATCAATATAATCGACGCCGCGCACCTGGAACGCCATCTCTATTTAACATTGCAACTACTGACGATGAAAGTGCCTCTTATCGTTGCAGTAAATATGATGGATGTGGCGAAAAGAAGACACATTGATATTGACCTCGAGAAATTACAGCGGGCCCTAGGTTGTCCCGTTATTGGCCTCATCGCAAGCAAAGGAACCGGCATTAGCCATCTCAAGAAAGCTATTGAGGGTTATCAGAAGCAGCCTCTACAACACCTTCCTATTCTCTACCCCGAACCCATCAATAAACACATTAACCTGATTATGCATAAAATAAATCAGGACCACTCAAAATATAGTTTTTGTGCCGAATGGTTGGCACTACAACTTTTACAAGACAATCATAGTATAGACGTTGATTTATCGCTGAGTACTCTGATTATGGAATCGAAAATAACATTAGAACATACCTTGGGCGAAGAACTGGATATTGTCTTTGCCGACACATTTTATACACGCGCTCATGAGATTGCTCATACAGCGTGCATCACCGCTGGCACTCGTAAAACGATTACCCACTATCTTGACCGTATTATTTTGAACCGATTTTTGGGTATTCCAATTTTTTTAGGCGTAATGTATTGCCTGTTTTTATTTGCGATTAATCTAGGCGGCGCTTTCCAAGATTTTTTTGATATAGCGTCAGAAGCTATTTTCGTCCAAGGCTCCACCCAGTTACTGTCCATGGCGCATGCCCCCAGTTGGTTGGTCGCCCTGCTGGGTGCGGGGTTCGGCAAGGGGATTAATACTACGATTAGCTTTACTCCCGTGATTGGTGCCATGTTTTTTTTCCTGGCCTTTTTGGAAGGTTCGGGATACATGGCGAGAGCCAGTTTCGTCATTGATCGCTTCATGCGCATAATCGGCCTACCTGGGAAATCATTCGTTCCTATGATTATTGGTTTTGGTTGTAATGTGCCTGCGATTTTAGCAGCACGAACCCTTGATAATCCTCGCGATCGGACCTTGACCATATTAATGAGCCCCTTTATGTCATGCGGAGCAAGATTAGCTATTTTCGCCGTATTTACTGCGGCTTTTTTTCCGGCGGGCGGTCAAAACATTGTGTTTGCGTTGTATTTTATAGGGATTGTTGCAGCGGTAGGGACCGGTTTTATCTTACGAAAAACGTTGCTGAAAGGGGAGTTAACACCCCTCGTGCTAGAGCTTCCCGCATATCATCTGCCTACAATAGCCCATTTGTTAACCCTGACCTGGGTGCGTCTTAAAAGCTTTATAATTCGCGCGGGTAAATTGATTGTTCCTATTTGCATGTTGATCGGTCTTTTAAATGCAGTAAACACCAATGGAACATTAAATAAGGGGTTATCGAGTTCGTCTTCTATCCTTTCCTCAATAGGTCGTGCAGTAACACCCATTTTAAGCCCGATGGGCGTAACCACCGAAAATTGGCCGGCGACCGTCGGCTTAGTGACGGGCGTATTAGCAAAAGAAGTGGTGGTTGCAACATTAAATACGCTATACACCCAAGAAGCTCATTTGACAGACACTACTCATAAACCTTCAGTAGTCACCGGTATCAAAACTGCTGTTCTGTCTATTCCCCAAAACCTTGCCGCACTGAAAAATTCATTTGTGAACCCCATGATGGCAAGTGCACCCGATCACACATTAAATCACCAGGTGTATGGAGTAATGTATGAACGATTTGCAGGTAAGACGGGAGCTTTTGCGTATTTGTTATTCGTACTGCTTTATTTTCCCTGCATTTCAGCGACCGCGGTAATGGTCAAAGAGTTAAATAAAAAATGGACATTTTTTTCAGTGGCATGGAGTACAGGTATCGCATATGGCGTGGCAACTTCATTTTATCAACTTGCCACCTTTTACTCCCATCCGTATAGCTCCTTTGGATGGCTGCTCGCTATTGTATTGATATTTGTTTTAGTTCTTTCAATTATGAAGAAGTCTGGTACTCATCAAAAAGGTAACCATCTCCCCCATGCTAATAGACTTAAAACAGTACGTTAAAAATCAACGTCTAGTCAGTCTCTATGAGCTTAGTAGTCGTTTTAATCTTGATCCAGAAATAATGCGATCGATGCTAGATCTATTGATACGCAAAGGCCAAATTCGGCCTCGTAATAAGACAAATAATTGCGGTAGTAAATGTTTTAAATGTAATCCCCTGAGTACCGAACTCTACGAATGGATTTCTTAACTATTTGCCACTAGAAGCGGACGTCCACTTTTGGCGGAATTTAACTGATTTTTCACAAGAAAACTGCTCACATACTCGTGTATGCTCCGCTTTTTCTTGTTAAAAATCAGTTAAATTCCGCCAAAATTGAACGTCCTAGCCAACTATTACTTTAGGTGTGAGTAGATACTGGATTTCTTAAAACCAACATCATTCAGCACACTATAATAAAGCACGAACTGAGCCATTTATCTGGCATCAAGAGGCTGCATCTAATGGTATCCTTGAAAATAATTTAAAATGCCCCATGATTAATACATTGGTTTGAAAAGTAGGTGGATATTATGAGAATGGATAAACTTACGAGCAAATTTCAGATGGCGCTCGCAGAAGCACAGTCTCTGGCGGTTGGACGCGATAATCAATTTATCGAGCCCTTGCATTTGATGTTTGCCTTATTAGATCAACAAGGTGGAACGGCTCATCATCTGCTAACCAAAGCCAAAGTAAATGTTCCCTTATTGCGTGCTGAACTTAATGCTGCTATTGACGCGTTACCGAAAGTTGAAGGCACCGCGGGGGAAGTTCATATCTCTAATGAATTAAGCCGATTGCTAAACCTAACCGATAAATTGGCCCAGGAAAGGAAAGATCAATTTATCTCTAGTGAATTATTTATTCTTGCTGCTGTAGAAGATAAAAGCCAACTAGGTCAAATTTTAAAAAAAGCCGGCGCAACGAAGCAGAATATAGAAAAATCCATCGAGGAAATACGCGGTGGGGATAAAGTGGACTCGCAAAATGCTGAGGAGCAGAGACAAGCATTAGAGCGTTATACCATCGATATTACCGAGCGAGCAGAGCAGGGCAAGCTGGATCCTGTCATAGGGAGAGATAGTGAAATTCGTCGTACCATTCAAGTTTTGCAGCGACGTACTAAAAACAACCCCGTACTTATCGGCGAACCGGGAGTAGGGAAAACCGCGATCGTGGAAGGCTTAGCTCAGCGCATCATTAATAATGAAGTGCCAGAAGGGTTGAAAAATAAACGATTACTCTCCTTAGATATGGGAGCATTAATCGCGGGAGCTAAGTACCGCGGTGAGTTTGAAGAGCGTTTAAAAGCAGTGTTAAATGACTTGTCCAAACAACAAGGTCAAATTATTTTATTTATTGATGAAATTCATACCATGGTGGGGGCTGGAAAAGCAGAAGGCGCCATGGATGCAGGTAATATGTTAAAACCTGCACTCGCGCGGGGTGAATTGCATTGTGTCGGCGCCACAACCTTAGATGAATATCGCAAATATATTGAGAAAGATGCTGCGTTAGAAAGACGTTTTCAGAAGGTGTTGGTGGATGAACCCTCCGTTGAGGATGCCATCGCTATTTTGCGTGGTTTAAAAGAGCGTTATGAATTGCACCACGGCGTTGAGATCACTGACCCTGCGATTGTGGCAGCAGTTTACTTATCACACCGTTATATCACTGATCGTAATCTCCCTGACAAGGCAATTGATTTGATCGATGAAGCTGCCAGCCAAATTAGGATGGAAATCGATTCTAAACCTGAAGAATTAGATAAACTTGAACGTCGCTTGATCCAATTAAAAATTGAACGTGAAGCATTAAAAAAGGAAGGCGACGAGGCTTCTAAAAAAAGGTTAGAAAATCTTGAAACAGAAATCGCTCGCTTAGAAAAAGAATATTCCGACTTAGAAGAAATTTGGAAATCTGAAAAAGCCGCCCTACAAGGAACTCAACATGTTAAAGAGGAATTAGAACGTGCCCGACTCGAATTAGAAGCGGCTCGTCGTGCTGGCGATTTAACCCATATGTCTGAATTACAATATGGGCGTATTCCTGAATTAGAGAAAAAGCTAGAAGATGCTCAGCGGTTAGAAAATCAACAAATGCAATTGGTACGCAACAAAGTTACAGAAGAAGAAATTGCCGAAGTGGTGGCAAAGTGGACCCGTATTCCAGTTGCGAAATTGATGGAAGGCGAAAAAGAAAAATTATTACATATGGAAGAAGTGTTGCATAAAAGAGTGGTGGGACAAGACGAAGCAGTCAGAGTTGTTTCAGATGCGATACGTCGTTCGCGAGCAGGGCTATCCGACCCTAATCGACCTGTAGGTTCTTTTTTATTTTTGGGACCAACGGGTGTCGGTAAAACCGAGTTATGTAAAACCCTGGCCTCCTTTTTGTTTGATACAGAGGAAGCAATGGTGCGTTTAGATATGTCTGAATTCATGGAAAAACACTCGGTAGCAAGGCTTATTGGCGCACCTCCGGGTTATGTGGGCTATGAAGAAGGTGGCTATTTAACAGAGGCGGTAAGACGGCGACCTTACTCTTTAATATTGTTAGATGAAATTGAAAAAGCACATATGGATGTTTTCAATATTTTATTACAAGTTTTAGATGACGGTAGATTGACGGATGGCCAAGGACGTACGGTTGATTTTCGTAATACTATTATTGTCATGACATCCAACTTGGGTTCACATCTCATTCAAGATCTAGCCGGCAGTAGCTATGAGGCGATGAAGAAAGCGGTTATGGATATCGTAGAGCAACATTTTCGTCCAGAGTTTCTCAACCGGATTGATGAAGCTGTCGTGTTCCATTCATTAGGCAAAGATCAAATACGCAATATCACCAAAATTCAAATCGAAAGACTTCAAAAAAGACTTCAAGAGCGAGATTTGCATTTAGAATTAATGGAGAAAGCGTTGGATTATCTGGCTAACGTTGGTTATGACCCTGTCTACGGGGCAAGACCACTAAAGCGAGCAGTGCAACAATATTTAGAAAATCCGCTGTCACGAGACATCTTGCAAGGCAAATTTTTGCCGGGAGATAACATCAGAGTAGATTATGACGGAAAAGATTTGCTCTTTACCGATGTTCCTCCTGGAGAATAAATCGGCACTGTTCTCATTTGCTTAGATGGTAAACTCGGCGTAAAGCGGTAAATGATCGGATAGATTTCGCCAGGGATATTGATTGAAGCGTTTGCATAATTCCGGTTTAACGCCTCGGTAATAAATCCGATCAACGGCGAGGGTGGGCTGCCATGCAGGAAATGATCGGGCATAGCTGCCTCTCAGCGTTTTGAATACTTCCGCGAGCCCTAAGGTTAGTTCGAGTTGCGAGGTAACTCGGCTGCGCCAATCATTAAAATCTCCTGCAATAAGCAAGGGTTCATTGACGGGGATAGCGTCTTGAATTCGATCACAAAGCGTTTGTATCTGTTTATCTCGCTCAAATCGCAATAATCCTAAGTGCACACAAATTACGTGCAGTGATTCGCCGGTATGAGGTAATTGAATAATGCCATGCAATAAACTACGGCTGGCCCGTTTTTGAAGAGAGACATCAATATTCTCCCAATAACTAAACGGATATTTACTCAATATAGCGTTGCCGTGATGCCCTTTTTTATAAATTGCATTTTTGCCATACGCAAAATGTGGCCACAGCTCTTCGGCTAAGAATTCGAATTGAGATTCTTTCGGCCACTGCAAAATCTTACTTTCATGTTTCTCATGCTTACCATGAATTTCTTGTAAAAAAACGATGTCAGGGTTGACGTGGAAAAGCATTTCTTTTATTTGGTGCAAAATAAATCGACTATTGCTGAAGTTAAATCCTTTGTGAATATTATAAGTTAAAATTTTCAACGGAATTTTCTCCATGTTAAATCAAATACTTTACGTATAATAGTAGACGTCCGATGATCCTTTGGTAAAAGGGGCGTCTTTGCCAGCTATTAAGATCAACCTCTTTTGACTGTTCCAAATCTAAAATGAATTGATCTTGGATCATTTTTTTAGAATTAGGCAAGCGCAGGTTAACGTCCACTTCTAGATCATGAAGAAGGCTGCGATGATTCAAATTACTGGAACCGACGCTAACCCAATCATCTATGATCAAGGTTTTGGCATGAAGCATACTAGGAAGATATTCAAAAATCCGCACACCGGCTTTGACTAAATGGTAATAAAATGTGGCCGACGTCCAGGGAAGAATGAAGACATCTGAGCGTTCCGGTAATAAGATCCTAACGTCTACCCCTCTTTCCGCGGCATCCACTAATTTTTTCAATAGAATATTGTCGGGTATAAAATAGGCATTCGTAATCCATATTTTTTCAGTGGCACGGCTAATTCGGCGTAATAAATTTTTATATAAAATACGTCTACGGTGCCGGGTGTTATTCACTCTAAAAACAGGATTTTTATTGATGTGGCTAAAAATTTCTCTGATACGTTCCTGAATGGGCATATGATCCCAGGCGCATTCAAAAGCGGTCTTAAGCTCTTTTAGGTCAACGCCTTGAAGTTTAACAGCGGTGTCTCGCCAACAATCCCCCCAGTGTTTGGTGTCTAAATGGGTTTCGCTAATGTTTAAACTGCCAACATAGGCCACATTATCATCAATGATGCAAACCTTGCGGTGATTTCGAGAATTTATTTTCAATAATAAGTAGATCGCTTTTACCAAGGGAGAGACTCTAACTACTGAGCGACTCCATTGCCATAACCGCCAAGGAAAAGGATGGAAGACGCGCGTTTCTATGCCGGCGTTTTCTAACGTTTTGGTAAGGGTATTACCCCACAGGGGGGTACCGGCACCGTCCACTAACACTCTTACCCTGACTCCTCTCTGAGCGGCTTCCACTAACCCACGCGCAATTTTTTCGCCGACCGTATCGTTACTAAAGATATATGTTTCCAAATCGATGTTGCGGGTTGCCTTGCCAATATCATCATATAAACTTTCAAAAAAATCTATACAGTCCGAAATGATGAACTCTGACGGTTCATCGAGTTGGCTGTTTGTGTCCTTTGTGGGGCTCTTTAACATACATGATATGCTCAACGGCTTCTTGTGGTGAATCGGTGACGTAAAGCTTATTTACATCCTCAAGGTCGATTGTCTTATGGACTACTAATGTATTCATCATAAAATCAATTAAGGGTTTCCAGAATTCAACTCCCATTAAAACGACAGGAAAATGGGCTACTTTTTTAGTTTGGATGAGAGTGGCCATCTCAAAAAGTTCATCCAACGTTCCAAGACCCCCTGGGAGGGCGATAAAGCCTGAAGAATACTTAGTTAGCATAACTTTACGCACAAAAAAGTATCGAAAGGTTAACCATTTATCCAGATATACATTGGGTTTTTGTTCTTCAGGGATCCAAATATTACAGCCTACGGTCCGCCCGTTGACGGATTTTGCACCCTTCACAGCCGCTTCCATTATCCCTGGGCCACCGCCAGTCATGACAGTATAGCCATTGTCAGCCAACGCCTTGCCCATTTCAAAGGCGAGGGAATAATAGGGATGATCTGCTGGAAAACGCGCAGAGCCGAAAATGGTGACGCAATCTGTTACATCGCGAAAGGTATGAAAGGCGCGCGCATACTCATACATGATTCGCATAGTACGTCTAATTTCTTTTCTGAATTTCTGAGGCCCCCTCAAAAACCGTCTTTCTTCATTTAACGCTTTGGCGGCCACTTTGGCGTTGCCACGCTGTTCACTGTTATTTCTCATCATTTAATTCACAACCATCCGTGAAATCAATTTAGTATAAAACTAAATTCAGTATAGAACGATATAGGCTAGGTGAAAATATTTTAATTGCATTGCTCTCTCCCGCTGTAGCCTTCTTCTCTCGATTCCCCGCCACAGCCCTCTCCTGCGTCGGCAAGCTGAGGACCAGCCACACAAAACCAGTGAATACTATAGGAATTTTAAGTACTATATGCATACTTTACACTAAGTTAAACGAGGTTCTCATGACGAAATTGCCCGAAGCAAGTCGAGCAAGAGGAATCTATTTACTCCCTAATTTATTTACTCTGAGTGCTTTATTTGCAGGTTTTTATGCGGTAGTTGCTGCAATGAAAGGGGTTTTTGAGCATGCGGCAATTGCTATCTTTGTGGCGATGTTGATGGATAGTCTGGATGGTCGGGTTGCAAGATTAACTAATACGCAAACACCTTTTGGCGCTCAATTAGATAGTTTGTCGGATATGATTTCCTTTGGCATTGCTCCGGCGCTCGTGATTTATAGTTTTTCGTTGAATTATATCGGTAAGCTCGGTTGGTTAGCGGCGTTCGTATATACTGCATCGGCTGCTTTACGATTAGCCCGATTTAATACCCGTAATACCCATGATAAACGTTATTTCCAAGGTTTACCTAGCCCCGCTGGCGCGGCAATTATTGCTAGTATTGTTTGGGCATGTGTAGAGCATGCCATTGCGGGCCCCTCCATCCGCTTAATTGCTTTAGTCGTTACACCGTTGGTGGGTTTATTGATGGTGAGTAATGTCAGGTATAGAAGTTTCAAAGATCTTGATTTGAAGGGTAATGTGTCATTTATGGTCATTATCTTTATTGTGTTTCTCTTTGTTCTAATTGCAATCGATCCGCCTGATATTTTTTTCCTGGTGTTTATTTTATATGGGCTATCTGGGCCTGTGACAAGGGTATGGCACAGTGCGAGAAAAAGAAGAATGCGCAAGCAACGTGCAGCAGCGCAAAATGAGAAAAATGATGCTGAATCTTGAGCATGTCCGAAGGGCGGTCACGCTAGCCATTGATGAGGATGTGGGCACAGGGGATATTACTGCGCAGCTACTGCAGAGCAATAAAATAGTAGCGGCGGAAATAATTACCCGCGAAGCGGCGGTGATGTGTGGTGCCCCGTGGGTAGAAGAAGTGTATCGGCAGCTGGACCCTGGCATTACCATTAAGTGGTTAGTCGAAGACGGTCAAAAAATTGCTCCCACCCAACTCCTTTGTACCCTTCAAGGGCCAGCCACGTCTTTATTAACGGGCGAGCGCATCGCGCTTAACTTTCTGCAGACCTTGTCAGGTACGGCAACAACTACTCGTCGATTTGTAGAGCGGTTGCAACATTCAAAAACGCAGTTGTTGGATACCAGAAAAACTATTCCCGGATTACGTAATGCGCAGAAATACGCGGTTCAGTGCGGGGGAGGGAATAATCATCGGTTAGGTCTGTATGATGCTTACTTGATTAAAGAAAACCATATCATCGCTTGCGGTTCAATAACGCAAGCCATCGACACCGCAAAAGTATTGCATCCCGGCAAAACAGTGGAAGTAGAGGTTGAAAATCTAACCGAATTGGAAGAGGCATTGACTGCGGGGGCGGATATAGTGATGTTAGATAATTTTGAGATAGCTTCTATAGATGAAGCGGTCAAGATAACTAAAGGACGTGCAAAGCTAGAGGTGTCAGGCAATGTGACAGAAGAACGTTTGCCGGAGATTGCCGCCACGGGGGTAGATTTTATCTCCGTGGGTTCTCTAACTAAGCATGTGCGGGCGGTAGATCTATCCATGCGTTTCAGTGGCTGAAGGCAGCGCTCACACGCAGAAATTAATTAACATTCCGTTACATTTACCGTAACGCCGCCATGTTTTGCTAATCCTCCAAGCGAAGTTTCTTTGTAGATAGGCATCATATCCTTACCAATTTGGCGCATGGTTTTAATGACGTTATCTAAAGTGATGATATGTTCACCGTCACTCTCTTCACCTTCGTCTTCGGCAAGAACTAAACGCGCCGCATTAACAGCTTTTACAGCGCCCATTGCATTGCGTTCGATACAAGGAATTTGCACCAGCCCGCCAATGGGGTCACAGGTTAAACCTAGGTTATGCTCCATACCTATTTCGGCCGCTTTTTCTATTTGGCGAACACTCCCCCCCAACGCGGCAGCGAGTGCGCCTGCTGCCATAGAACAAGCCACGCCTACTTCGCCTTGACAGCCCACTTCTGCCCCGGAAATAGAAGCCCCTTTTTTGTATAAGATAGCGATAGCCCCGGCTGTAAGCAAAAAGTTGATAACACCCTCTGGAGTCGCGTATTCGCAAAAAGTTTTATAATAATTAAGCACCGCGGGAATAATCCCAGCTGCCCCATTAGTAGGAGCGGTTACTATCTTTCCCCCGGCTGCATTTTGTTCGTTAACCGCCATAGCAAACACATTTAACCAATTCATTATATCTGGGTGGGTCGCTGAAGGTTTTCCTTTATTGAGGAGTTTTTTATAGAGAGAAGGAGCGCGGCGTTTAACATAGAGTCCTCCTGGCAAAATTCCTTCTGTATCGCAGCCTTTTTGTATGCAATGAAGCATGGTGTCTGCAATATCCAGCAGCATATTTTTGACCTCTTCCTCTGAGCGCCACATTTTTTCATTGGCCATCATAACGCCAGCGATAGTTAATAGATTTTCCTGACAGTGCTGCATCAATTCATGTGCTGTTTCAAAAGGAAAAGGAACGACTTCATGCTGATCATCTTCTTTATTAAGGTCTTCCGTTGAAAGGATAAACCCTCCGCCGATTGAATAATAAATTTTTTCTAAAAGGGGCTGACCGGCTTGATTAAATGCGGTAAAACGCATGCCATTGGTGTGATGAGGCAAGGTCTCGTTATAGTGGAATATTAAATTTTCCGAATAACTAAAGGCTATTTTTTTCTTTTTACTTAAATTTAGCGAGGACGAAAGATTAATATGATGAATGCTCTCAGGGATGGTTTCGGGATCAATGGTTTTAGGATGTTCGCCCTGCAACCCCATTAAAACCGCCGCATCAGTGCCGTGTCCTTTCCCAGTTAACGCTAGGGAGCCGTAGAGATCACAGTTTACTTTTTCAGTGCACGAGAGTAGGTTTAATGTCCCCAACAAATGGGCAAACTCTTGGGCTGCCTTCATGGGGCCCACTGTATGAGAACTTGAGGGTCCAATACCAATTGCAAACAAATCAAAAACACTAATATGCATTTAAAACCCCCGTTTATTTTCATTTAAAAATAATAAAAATAGTTTTTGTTACCGCTACTATACATAAAGGCCGGTATTTTTCCAATACATCCTGGAGGTCACTGTTCAGCACTCTCGACGCGAATGTTCCTGCCAAGTTCTAAAGGAGTGCTAAGAGTAACCTCGAATTTAATGCTACACCTAAAAATAATCAGGTATTATAACGCTTTACCCCTGTTTTGCATCAGCGACCAGGATGTCAAACTCTAATTAAGAAGAATAATATGGACCAAGCCTTACCTATTGCTTTTAATCGCAGGGAAAGATTAACTCAAATACTCAGCGAACCGCGGCTCATCAGTGTTTTATTTCTGGGATTCGCTTCCGGACTGCCTTTATTACTGACAGGTTCAACGCTGCAAGCTTGGTATGCGATGAGTAATGTCAATATAGTGACCATTGGTCTATTGACCTTGGTTGGCCAACCCTATGTCTATAAATTTGTGTGGGCGCCTTTACTCGATCGTTATTCATTGCCGTGGCTGGGAAGACGGCGAGGTTGGATGTTCCTATTGCAGATTTTATTGGTGGTTGGAATAGCGGTTATGGGGTTATTACAACCCAACAATGAACCCCTGGGATTAGCATTTATAGCTCTCATCGTAGCATTTTTATCCGCGAGTCAGGATATCAGTATTGATGCTTACAGAACAGACATCCTCCAACCCGATGAAAGAGGCCTAGGAGCTGGCCTATTTACTATGGGTTATAGGGTGGCAATGCTAACGGGGGGCGCACTCGTCTTGGTGATGGCGGATCATATAGGTTGGAAGCTAACCTATTGGTTCATGGCGTTTTTAATGGTATTACAATTAGTCGTGACCTATTTTTCAAAACCCCCTGTAGATGATGTAGCTCCTCCGCATAATTTAATGCAGGCCATACTGGATCCGTTTCGTGAATTTTTTAAACACAAATACGCAGTGTCGATTTTGGTCTTCATCGTTATTTATAAATTGGGTGATGTATTCACACTCATCCTAGGTACCACTTTTTTAATCAGGGGCGTCGGCTTTTCACTCACAGATATCGGTTTAATGTACAAATTAGTCGGCATGTTGGGTATTTTTATTGGGGTGCTGGCCGGCGGCATTTGGATGAAGAAAATTACGTTACTTCGGGCATTGGTTGTGTTTGGTATTATCCAAACGTTGGTCAATCTGCCCTTTATGTTCCTGGCGATGAGTGGCAAAAATTACCTGTTGTTAATCGTCACCGTTTTTGTTGAAAACTTCGGTTCTGGGCTGGGATCAGTCGCTTTTCTGGCCTTTCTGATGAGTTTATGTGATCATCGTTACACAGCAACACATTTTGCCCTTTTTTCTGCACTTGCCGCAATAGGCCGTGTTTTTGTAGGTCCTATTGCAGGTGTAATGGTGGAGCATTTAGGGTGGGTGCACTATTTTTTCTGGGCATTCTTACTCGGGTTCCCCGGAGTAATAATGCTGAGTTGGTTAAAACGTCATTCCCTATTTAAAACAGCGTGAGCTTCTTGTCGCACCGAAGCAAGGAAAGAAAAGAAACAGAGCGAACTGATAATTCCGATAGAGAGATCGCAATATGAGTCAAGATCATACCATTAAAACACTTGGGTTCTGGACCTTAACAGCCTTGGTAGCAGGGAATATGATTGGGTCGGGTGTATTTATGCTGCCTGCATCACTGGCTGCGTTTGGTAGTATTGGTATTTTTGCTTGGTTAATAACAGCAGCGGGAACGATGGTACTCGCAATTGTGTTTGCACGGTTGAGCCGGCTGTTACCTAGAACGGGGGGTCCCTATGCGTATTGTCGTGAAGCGTACGGTGATTTTATCGGTTTTCAAGTAGCTTATAACTATTGGATAGCGCTTTGGGTAGGAAACGCTGCCATCGTTGTCACATTAGTAAGTTATCTAGGGGTTTTTTGGCCACAATTAGATACTAATCCCTGGCTATCATTTATAACGAGTTTAGGTTTTATTTGGGCAATTACCTTTATCAACATTTTAGGGGTTAAAGAAGCCGGTCGAACACAAATTATTACGACGGTACTTAAATTGATTCCCTTGCTTATCATCGCAACCGTCGGACTTTTATTCATCCAAAAACCAAATCTTATGCATTTTAATGTCAGTGGTAAGTCTGATTTCGTTGCCTTATCCGGCGCTGCAACGCTTACAATGTGGGCATTCATCGGATTTGAATCAGCGACTGTTCCTGCAGAGCATGTCATTGATCCAAGACGTAACATCCCCCGAGCTACTATTGTAGGCACTTCAGTTGCCGCCCTAGTGTATATCTTGAGCACCATTGCCATTATGGGCATTGTGCCCATGCAACAACTAGCGCATTCAACTTCGCCTTTTGCTGATGCTGCAAATTTAATGTTTGGACCGTGGGCGCATTGGGTGATTGCAGCCGCGGCGGTAGTTGCCTGCTTTGGCACGCTAAATGGTTGGATTTTGATGCAAGGACAGATTCCGCTTGCTGCTGCAAAAGATGGCTTATTCCCGCGGCAATTTGAAAAAACAAATAAGGCAGGCTCACCTGTTGTGGGTCTAATCGTTTCCAGCGTCTTGATTTCTATTTTATTGGCGATGCGTTATGGCGCAACTCTAGTAGATCAATTTACGATGATTAGTCTACTCGCTACCCTCGCATCGCTGATTCCTTATATCTATACCTCTGTCGCAGAAATTATGTTTTATATTAAAGAAAGAGAAAAGTTTAATCATAAACGTCTTACCGGTTCTGCCATTCTAGGAATGGTGGCATTTATCTATACGTACTGGCTTATTTATGGCGCGGGACTACAAATTGTTTTTTATGGTGTTTTATTATTATTGAGCAGTATTCCCGTCTATTTATTTTTGCAAATGAAGTCAATTGAACCCCAAAATGAATAACAAATTTTACCGATGGTCGGTTATAGCCACCATTTTATGCGTAGTATTATTTAACATTGCAGTGTTTGCTTTTGATAATGGCGATCATCAATCGACATTAGCCATTTCTGATCGCCAACTTAACATCGATAAAGAAAGTAATCTCCTAGTTAGGAAGCAATACTGGGATCTTAAAAATGCCCGCGATAGGCAATATCAATTGCTACGGGAAAAAGGGGTTAGCTCCACCATAATCAAACATGCTCAACTTGACTACATTGCAGCGAAAGCAGCAGTCGAGGGCGCAAATATTGCATTAACGGATGCAGTAGAATCAGCAGACGATACTAGCACCTCTATTCGCAATCTTGAAAAAAATCTTCAGAGCCTAATATTGGTCACAAAGAGCAATGAAGAGGGCAAAATAATTTCGGTGGAAGCTAATCTCGAATTTCAGAAGAGATTACAGCAAATTCAAAACGATCGAATTACCACCCTTAATCAAATAAAAGCAGTTACCCAACAACGGTTGAAACTTGAAGATCTCTGGCAACAAAAACTGCAGGTTCTTTATACTCTCCAAAAACAAGATCAACAGCGTAACCACCTTTCAGAAGTTCTATCTGGCTTGCAACGCCAGCAGCAAAATTGGCTGATAAGAATGCGTGGTTTAACACAAGAATTGCAAGTTCTAACGGCACAGGGTGAAGTGAATGATACAAATCTTAAAAAATTGCATTTGCAAATTCTAGAAGCGGAAGAAAATGTTGCCTTAATAAGATTAAAATCTTACTTAGTTCATGTGCAAAATCGTATCGAAAATCTTGACCAAATGAATAAGATGCAAAAACCATCAACGCAATTGAGCGAGCTGGTTGAACAGTCTTCGAATACGCTGGAACAGTTAAATTCTACCGAAGAATTTATTCGTGGAAAAATACATTTTTTAACGATGAAAAAAAATGAGTTGACCGCAGACTTAAATAAGCAAATTTTATCGGCTGAAGATGCTTATAGTTATTCACGCATGTTGACCAATTTGAGCGATGAATATAACAAAGAAATTAATAATATAGATTCATTAGTTAAAAAGGCAGCTTATTATCAAAAAGATTTTAAATTGCAGTTACAACATCATTTGTCTGAACGTCACAAATTTCCCTCGGAGTGGGCGGGTTGGTTAACGTTAGGTCAGCGCATGCTGCAGATTCCCTACTTGCTATCCAATGCTTCTACTAATTTTGCCGAGCAAACTTATTCACAGTGGCAAGAAGGCAAAAATAACTTCTTCAACTTTGCATTATTATTGCTACCTTTCATTTTTGGTGCGTGGTTTTATTTGAGACGTTTTTTGCTTAATGTCGAAATTAATATTAAAGAAGACAAACAACGGTTTTCTACTAATATTGCCTACATAGTGGTTGAGCTGGTCAGACGTAATTTAGGGAGTATGTTTTTTCTCGGGATTTTGATTGCGTTAACGATGAACCTCAATGCGTCTTCTTTTCTGTTTATTTATCTCTTTTTAGTATTCCTGTGTTTCAAAATCTTTTTGAGTATTGCGAAATTAACGTTGCTTGAAAATGTAAATGATATTTCCGGAAAAGATGTGAAACTATATTACCGAATAAAATGGTCGCTCATTTTGGGGTTGATGCTCTCAACTCTTTCTGTGGTTGCACACAATATGCCGGTAGCTTATGAGGCGAAGACATTAGTAAATAGGCTATTTATGGCATTTATCTTGATCATTGCCTGGCAGTTATATAAAGCACGCGCAGTTATCCCGAGTATGTTAGAGTCAATCATCCATATTCCGCGACGTTATTTTTATAGGGTGCTACAAGTATTGGGCATACTCATTCCTCTCGCCCTCGTTTTTAATGCCGTCATCGGTTTATTAGGCTATGTTGAATTAGCGTGGGCAGTGGCAAAATATCAAGTTATTTTCATTCTTGTGCTGGCCGGTTATTTGGTGGTTCGGGGACTTTTAACTGATGGTATGGAACTTATTTCAGAGCTGTTTATTCGTTATGTTAAGCAAGGATGGTTATGGACCGAAGCCATTTTGAAACCTCTAGATCGCATTTTTCGAATTGTTTTATTCATACTCAGTTGCATATTCTTATTGCGATTATTCAATTTGGATAATAATGAGTTTTTCATTAATACCGTTGATCAATTGCTGCGTAAAAAATTATTTTCCATAGGGGGCAATTCCATCAACCCCTTAATGTTATGCGAGCTTTTAATCATTATATCTTTGATAAAGTGGCTGGCGCATTGGTCACGTGAATTCTCATATCGTTGGTTATATGTAAACGCGAAAGATGTGGGAGTGCGAAATAGCTTATCCATCTTCACCCAATATGCCAGCGTCATTGTCTCAGTGATAATTGGTTTGAAGTTATTAGGGCTAGATTTACGCGGTTTTACAGTGGTGGCTGCTGCATTCGCAGCAGGGATAGGTTTTGGCATGCGTGATTTAATCGTAAACTTTTTTAGTGGTATTTTATTACTGATTGAGCGCCCATTTAGAACGGGCGATATCATTACCTTAGGAAGTTATGAAGGGGAAGTTATCATTACAGGAATGCGTTCTATGACTATCCGCACCTGGGATCATATGGAAGTCATCGTCCCTAATGCTGACATGTTTACCAAGCCATTTGTAAATTGGACCCATCACGATAACATCGTTAGAACCGTGATCACGCTAAAAATTCATCGTGAAGATGATCCCCATAGGGTACAGAAATTAATCATGAATCTGCTTCGCCAGCATGCTTCTGTTGCTAAAGAACCGTCATCAGAAGTTATCATGAGTGAATTAAGCGATGCGCTCATCGAAATGCAAGTCAGATACTATGTACTTTTAACACCGCAGCGTACCCGAACAGGTGTGCGATCAGAAGTATTGTTTGCAATATGGGATTGCTTTAAAGAAAACAATATTCGATCACCCAATCCACAATATGATTTGATCGTAAAAAACCAGCATAATGATGTGTTTGAAGGCTCTGTCGCTGAATTCAGTCTCTAATCGATTGCTTTTAATCTTATGAAAGTTTGACCTGACGATCGTCGTTCTTCAACTTGTAGTGAACTCCAGACCGGAATGGTTACCCCATGAGATAAATGATCATTATAAAGACACATTGGCTAGTATTATGTTTAGCCTAATCTTGCCGATGTAAAGGAGGGCTATGCTGCTACAACAAAGCCCATACGTAATTTTAATTATTTGTCACAGTGTTCTGTTGAGAGGCTAGAAAATCAGTAAGCATTTCTTGGATTCTACTCATTGCAAATCTGAGGTTCTCGATGTCTAGGAATTGTTTAATAAACTCTAGATCCCTACCATGAGCTTGCTTATCAACATAACTAAAACTTTCCTCACTGATCTTTTGTGAAATTGTGGATACTTTTTGCATAAAATCATTGGCATCAAGTTTTTCTACATTACTGGCAGTGTGCCCTATTACACCAAGCAAATCTTTAATAAAGCTCGCGGGGTAGCCTCTCATCTTCGGCAAACTTGCACGGGATGTCCAAGAAGATAAATAATTCTTAAATTCTTTTCGGATACTGTCGAGATCATAATTATTTGAAACAGCTTTAGACTGAGGATTATTAAAGAAGGTTGGTTGCGACTGACTAGGCATAGCTGGCGCTTGACCGGAAGAATCAAAAACGTTTTGACGCTTGGGAGGTCTTTGACCGGCACTATCTTGCCCGATAGGATATTGAGTGGAGGCTCTCGTAGAAGTATTATTACTGTTGTTATTGCTGGCGTCATTGATTTGGATGAAGATGCGTTTGTGGCTGTTATTTACATCCTCCGAGCCGTTGATAGATGTAACAATTTTCTGCCTCAATTCTTGGCATTCTCTTTTAAGAGTATTGCTACTTCTCTGGTGTTTAACAATTTGATTTTTTAAAACTTCGATGGTATTTAATAGGACGCTTTTTTCTGTGCTAGCCCTCTCTAACATTTGCTGAAGAGCGTTGTTTTCATTAATTAGTTCAATATTGCTTTGTGCAAGATCATCTACAAGGGTCAAGGTGTTGCCAAGATCCTGTCTGAAAAATTGTTTTGAACCATTATGATATTCAGTAATATGATCAATCATCACCTTTTTTGTTTCTGCAGTTAGTTTGGCGTGGATTTGTTCCTTTGGAATTTTGAGAACAGTAACTAGCATCGTTTGTGGGTGCCTAAGCAGGTGCCTCAATCCGTTAAGGAGGGGAGCTGTATTACGGGGAGTGTTATCAAAAAAAACCAGCTCATTGTCAAGAATCGAGCTGATATAAAGAAAAAGGTTGGTTTGGGGTAAAGCCGCATCAAGCTGTGTTAATAAACTATCTAAGGTAGTTTTGATTTTTTTTACCTGTTCTGCACTTAGCTTTATTTTTTCGATCTCACTTAAAACGATCATATTGTGAACTCCAGGGTTTTTAAAAAAAATGAGTATACTACTAAAATTTAACAACTAACATATGGGATGTGCTGATAATCGAATAATTTTTTTCCTACTCAACAATGGAATTATTTCTCTACGGAATACAAAATGTCCACGCCACTACCGTTAGTATTTGCAACGCTTTGCACGGTCCAAAATTTATTTAATAGATAACGTACTTTAAGTGTATTGGTATGGTCGAACAAATCTAAGCTGTAATTAACGTAGAATTTAGGCGATAGATATTTCCCTAGTACAAATGCCGTGTGTTGAGTGGTTTCTTGGGTGCGAGGATCAATTTCTGACTGGGTACCAATATCCAATTCAGCAAGCCCCAATCCTTTTTTAAGTTGGTCTTTTATGTTTAGTAATTTATTATTCCCGCTAAAATTTAAGGCATCAGCGGCTTGTAACAGTAATTGCGTATTAGATTTATTAACTGATTGATTAAGGGAGTTCAGCGGCATTCCTAAAACTAAATAGGAAAGAATATCAGCTGAACTTTTACCCGCCGGCTCAGAATAAAGATTTATTTTTGGTTCGTGGAGCGTGCCTGTCACTTGCACGCCCACTTTAATGGTTTCTTCACTGGCAAATAATGAATTACTTTTCGCTTGTAGTGATCGAGTAGCCTTGATATTCAACCCGGGATTGCTAATAGGGCCTCCTGTAAACAGAAGTCTGCCATCATTAATCTGTAATGTTTTACCATAAATGGAATAATTCCCATCTTGCAGCCATAATTCGCCGTTCGCCACGGTAGCCTTGGTAGGGTCATCTTCGATTTGCATTTGGCCGCGTACTTGCCCTTTAATGCCACGAGAGTTCAAATAAATTTTGTTACCCAACGATAAATGAATGGAGCTCATCATTCGAAAACTACTATTTTCAACCTTTTTACCATCTTCTTGGATAAAGACTATGTCATCCGAAGCAGTTTCAGTATTGCCAAAATCGTGAGGATGGATATTAGCTTCTGGAATTACAATATTTCCCGAGAGTTTTAACGTTTTATCGGCTAAAGCTAGATGCATATTCGGGGTAGCAAAAATCTTTATTTCGGGCTGATTACAAATTAAAACATTGGTGCCTTGCAGATCAAGCTCCAACGGGAAGGCACCTTGTTCAATTTTTGTTTGTCCATTCAGGTTTAAAATTCCCTTTCCTGAAGTAAGGCTGCCACTATAAAGAATTAGATTATTAGTGCTTTTGGCGCGAATATTTACATTAGTTATCTGCAAGTTTATTTTTGGAATCTGAAAGCTTCCTTGACTGAAATTTAATTCACCGGCAATGTTAGGGTTGCTAAGTGTGCCGCTAAACGCATAGTTACCCATTATTTTCCCCGACAGATTTTTAATTGTAGGGATAAGAGTTTCCAGAATGCGAGGCTGATTTAAATTAAAGGATACGTTGCCTGCGATTTTTTGATGGGTTTGTGTTGCACCCAATTTAAAATTCGGTAATTCAAGAGTAGATTTAACTTGGCCGTCTGGAAAAAGGATTGAAAGGTTAGACTTTAAATTGTCTCCATCCATAAGAACGTTAATTTTTCCTCCCGTGTAAGGGAATGTTTCTGGATCATGAAGCTGATAATGCAATAGGCCGGGGCTCAGTTGTGCCGCAACATTAAGCCTAGCCTTTTTCTTAAAGTCAGCTGCGGCTGCCACATTAATTTTACCGTTGATGCGTAGCGATTCAGGAAAAAGAAAGTTAATTAAACTCAGATCGAAATTTCGTATCTCCATTTTACCTTGTAGGCTTTTGCCAACTAAATAAGTGCCATGCAGCATGATGTGACCTTGGCTGCTTATTAATGCAAATGGGCTTAGGGTTAAAGAATGTTTATTAACGACTACAGCAGCTTTTTTTGCTAAAAGCCAACGCTGATTATTATTGTTTAACTCAAATTGATTAATGATGCCTTTCCATGTCTCTGAAGCATAACTACCTATGATATGAATCGCGCCATTTTGATCTTTAGTATTTACCTTAATCTTAATGTCATGATGTTTTAATTCACCGGTAGCTTGCAAGAGAAGACGGGTGATTTTGTACTGCTTAAACACAAAGTTGTTTAATGTAAACTCAGAATCAAGGGTAGGCTTTGTGTTAATACTGCTAACATTTCCGATCGCTAATAACTCACCTTTAGCGCTAGGAAAATAATGATCTATAGTGGCAACATGCAACTTCCAGTTGATTCGCTCGGGTAAATTTTTATCTTGCTGGATTTGTAAGGTTGAGTTTTTAGAAAGAATATTTAAATTTATTTCTGACACTAAACGCTTATTTAAAATAACTTCCCCGTGTCCTTCGATTGGCTGATCATGCACCACGCCTTGTAGCTTATCCAGCTTGATAATAGTATCTTTTTTGTGATGTTGAGCATTCAAATTAAAACTAATAATCTGCGACCACTTGCTATGCCAAAAATCGTTTAGATGAAGATTGTCAGAAACAATTTGCAAATTGTGGTTATTTCCTTCGCCACTACCATTTACAAATAGTTTGCCTTGATGGTTATCATAAACTTCTGAATTGAGGGCATATCGTTTTTTGTTACCATAGAAATGTATTTTACAGTCTGTTTTATTGATAGAAGTGTGCATATCAAAATACATATTATTTTTGTTTTGATTAAGTTTTATAAAGAAGCTCTCATCATTTTCTTTATAAATGAGCACGTCTAAATTTTTCGCGCTGAGATTTGCTGAGCCCACTAAGGGCGGTAGTTGGAGTGTGAAATCCTCGCCGTGCTTTACTTGTAGATTTTTGAGGGTGATTGTATTGGCTTGAATTCCAAAGGGTAAAGGGAAACTATCATGGGAGGATTTTTTTTGTTTTATATTGAGTAAATGCGCATTGATAATAACATTTTCAGCGGTTAATTCTTTCATTACTAATTTTAGCCAAAAAATATTGAACGTATTTTGAGAGGTCAACTTGTCAATATCTAGATCTAGGGTGTCGGAGTGATATTTAAGCTTTAAAATTTCAAGTCTACCTAAAAGCTTGCCAGAAATTTTTTCATAACTCAGGCCAGGCGTTTTTCTGGCAATTATTTTAAAGACAACTTGTGTTCCCGCATCCGAATAGAGAAGAAAGTTACCTGTCATGCCTACAAATAACAAAGCAAGGGTGACTACTGTGTTGGTAACTATTTTTTTTATATTCAAAGTTCTGGTCCCATGCTGAATTGTAATAAGCGAGGTTGCCCCGGTTTATCTAACGCTTGGGCGAGCGTTATTTCTATTGCACCTATCGGTGAACGCCACAGGACCCCGACTCCCACGCTCTTCATTAAATTATTGGTTAGCCCATTACTCACATTGCCAGCATCCATAAATAGAGCCGCGTAGAGGTTGCCTTTAATTTTTTGTTGCAGTTCAACTGATCCCACGAGCAATGTTCTACCGGGGCCGATTTCTTGGAATTGATATCCGCGCACAGTTTGCGACCCCCCGGTATAAAATTGTAATGAAATGGGCAACTGATCGATATCTGAAATAAACGTGTAGCCCAATTGTCCTCTAGCGACGAGCCGAGTTACTGACGAAAGAGGTACCAATGCTTTAGCTTGTACTAATCCTTGAATGAAATCTGTGTTTGATATTAATGACTTAGTTGCACCTCGCAAATTAAAATTAATTTGATAGCCTCTATTCGGATTTAACGGGTCATCACTTTTGATTCGTGACCAATTAAGATTGGGTAACAGCATGGTAGAATTAATGATTGGGCGCCCGTCAGTGGGAACGGAATGCTCGTCACGTAAGCCGAGCGAAAGAGTTTGCTGCCAACCAAAAAATGTTCGAATATAGCTGGCTTCAATTTTTTCATTGCGACTCTTACCGCTGGTATCTAAGTGCTGTTCTTCTGCAGCTGCGCTTAGTTTATATAAATCAGTGACAGGATTATACCCTGGGATGACATAGCTTGCCTCGCAGTGATTCATCTTTTGAGAAGGCTGTATAAGTGCCTCAAAATGATGGCCGCTTGGATTTAGACGACGCACCTGCAGCTCTGCGATGCCTCTTGGTCCAGTATCCGTACCAAATCCTAGACCTAAGCTATATTGCACCTTTTTGCGAGGGATTACTTCAACCTCAATGGGTACGTTTAAGTTCTCAGCTTGTTCCGGACGAGGAGTCACTATGACTTGCTGAAAAAAATTAGAATTGCCTAAGTTTTCTTGCAGCTTTACAATTTTTTTATTGGAATAGGGCGCCTCTTTTTTAAAGGGTACGAATCTTTGCAAAAATCGCCGCGAATAGGGTGAAGGCAAAAAGTGTATCTCGCCAAAATAATAACGTGGCCCTGTATCAAAACGGATGCTGATCGTCGCTTCATACTTTTGTAAATCAATAAAGATAGTGCTCTGCTCAATTTTTGCTGCAAAATAGCCGCGTTGTGCAGCAAGATCAACTAATCCTGATTTAGCCTCATGATAAACTTTTGAGCGAACCACATCTCCTTGTTTCAGTGGAAAATTTTGTAAATACAACTGAAATGCTTCATCCGATAGACCTTCACCGCTGACCTGCAAATCGAGCTTTGTGATCCGCAGTAATTCCCCGGGTTTGATATAAAAGTTTATGACCCAGTTATTTTTCGCATGATTAAGGGTGGTTTTCACATCCGGTTTGAAATAACCGTAGGCAGCCAAAGAATTTTTTATCTCGATGGTGGTCTGTTCTAAATATAATTGCGCCTGTTGCGGGGTCAAAGAATTTTGAACCTCATCGGGGCCACTTTTTGTTCTCACAATAATATCAGCGAGAATATCACCGCCTACTCCATGGAAATTTTGTTTTACCTGAGTGGATGCGATGGTTGTATAGAAAATCAAAAAGGTTATTAGTAAAAATTTTTTTATCATTATAATTCTTTTTTTTACATTATTAACGTACTTAATTATACAGCGGAAAAAAGAGTAACAGCACATACAAATTGCTAATGGCAATTAGAAAGATCAACCCAATTTTGCTCAACAAAACAAGCGCCCTGGGTGGTACAGCTTCTTTTGGCATCATATCTGCACAGGTCGCAACCCTATAGTTCAGAAACCCAAAGATAGGCGCTGTTAGAAATGCGAAGATAGTGGCAATATCGATCAATTTTTTCATGCTCTTGAGAAAATAGCCTGAAAGTAAGGTACTTATCAATATTAATATCAATAATCCTATCCAGTAGATAAGGTCACTATGTTGCTTTTGTTTTGGTATTAAGAGAGTCAAAGCATTGGTAAAAGCACGAGGGTAGGCGTCAAGGCACGCCAAGGTGGCACTAAAAAGCACTGAAAATATAATAATTGCAATGAAAGGTTCGCCCCATTTTCCAATATGCGTGGTGAATAAGGTGATCAGTTGTTCAATGAATAGAAAACCAGAGCTAGAAAAACTTTGACTCGAGGCAAACATGACAAAAGCCCCGAGTGATACAAAGATGACAGCCAAAACAGCGGAAATTGCATACCCAATATTAAAATCGGTTAACCCCTCTTTCAGGGTGGGCCATCGTTTTGTTTCACGCGCTTTTGCCTTCGTCCATAACGTTAGCCAGACAGAAACATCAATCGGGGCAGGGGTCCAGCCCATTAACGCAATAACAAAAGTAAATTCCGCAAAGTACGAAATATTAAATAGAGGGCTGCCTAGGGTTTTAATGCCCTTGGGGAGCGCGATAAAAAAAGTAACCAGTGCGCTAATCACTAAGACTGCAATAATAATTTTCACCGTCCTATCAAGCCAGGGATATCTGCCAAACAATAGAATTAGGCCGCAAACACTCAGAAGCATAATGCTTAAAATTAAGGGTGAAATAGTGGTGTTTAAAAAATATGCCAGAATGTTGGCATCCATCAGGGTTAATGCTGCGATAGTTGGAAAGGCAGTACACGTAATTAAAATAATGTAGAGGAGGAGGGCCCATCGTCCAATTTTGAAATAGCCCTCTAGAATGCTCTGCTTATTTGCGGCGCTGAAACGTTGGGCAAACTCAAAAAAAGGATATTTTAAAATATAGATAAGAAGGATAAGTGGTAGCAGCCGTAAGCCATATTCTGCCCCTGCATGCGTGACTTGGACAAAATTCGCGCCACCTACTGTGACACATGCAAATAAGATGCCCGGACCTAAGTTGCTTAATATACCAGATAAACGTTTTATTTTTTTCACATAATTATTCCGAGCTGGTATAAGGTTACTATTAAATACGATTGGCCATTATATGAATTTTGGCTCTAAAAAGAAAAACTTTTAAGAAAGTGATTTATGGAAATTATTTATTCTCCTTATCTGCGCTTTGATAGATTCGCCTGGCGAGACTTCAGAGGCAATATGCCGTTAACATTGACTAATGAGGATATTGTAAAATTACGCGGAAAATATGAGTCGGTTTCCTTAGATGAAGTAATCGAAGTCTATTTGCCGCTTTCACGTTTGTTGAACCTGTATGTCACTGCAGCACAAGAATTATTTCAGGTCACCGCACAATTTTTGGGTCATCCAGAGCCTCGGGTTCCTTATATAATTGGGATTGTAGGCAGTGTAGCAGTAGGTAAAAGCACGACTTCAAGAGTATTACAGGCCCTACTTTCGACGTGGGATACCCATCCGAATGTGGAAATTGTCACCACCGATGGCTTCTTATACCCGAATGAAATTTTAGCGCAAAAGAACTTATTGCAGCGCAAAGGATTTCCAGAAAGTTATGACCTTAGACGATTAATCACTTTTTTAAACGATTTGAAGGCGGGCAAAAAAGAGCTTGAGGTCCCTATCTATTCTCATCAGTACTACGATGTCACCTCTGAAGTCCAAAAAATTCATCATCCTGATATTGTCATATTGGAAGGCTTGAATTTGTTACAACAGACCCCCGACAGCCTCAATAAACAAAAAACTCAGGTTTTTGCGACAGATTATTTTGACTTTAGTATCTATGTGGATGCCGACACATCCATGATTAAGGAATGGTATCTGGAACGTTTCATGAAATTTCGAGAACTTGCCAGAAAAGACCCGTCACTTTTTTTGCATCAGTTTACAGCAATGTCAGACAAAGATGCGCTATATCATGCAGAGAAAGTGTGGATAGAGATTAATGCACTTAATCTTAATGAAAATATCCTGCCTTATAAGGAACGAGCAAAGTTAATTTTACATAAAGACAAAAATCATTCAGTACAAGAAGTTTATTTAAGAAAAATCTGAGATGCTAGGACCTAGATGACAATCGTTCCCTAGACGAATATACTCTTTTAGTTGTAGCTATCAGCAGTAGTTTCGGAATTAAGAAGGGAAGGAAATGCATAAAACATTCATTGCAGGTGCAGGGACCATTGGCACACTAATCGCCGCTCTATTAGTAAATTCAGGGGGCTATGAGGTTTATTTAGTCGATAATAACCTATCGCATTTGTCCCTACCTCCTTATAAAAATTTGCATTTACATCAGTTGGATGTGAAAGACAGTGAACAGTTAAAGCAGTATCTGCTAGACAATGAGATTGAAATAACCATCTCTAGCCTGCCTTATTTCCATAACATGTTTATTGCGAACGCTGCAGCAGAATTGAACCTTAATTATTTCGATTTGACGGAAGACATTAATGTGGCAGCCGAAGTGCGACGTTTGGCTCACAATAAAGCCGCAGCGTTTGTACCTCAATGTGGTATTGCTCCAGGCTTTATCAATATTGTAGCTAATCATCTCATGACCCGATTTGATAAAATTCAAGCGACGTATCTACGGGCAGGCTGCTTGCCAAAAAGTTCTCATAATGCGCTCCAGTATGCGATTACGTGGTCACTCGATGGACTCATTAATGAATATGGCAATACCTGTTATGGATTGGTCAACGGGGAAAAGGTGGCCTTACAACCGCTTGATGATTTAGAACTGGTGGAATTGGATGGCACACTTTACGAAGCATTCAATACCTCTGGTGGTGTGGGCAGTTTAAATGAAACCTATCAAGGTAAGGTACAGACTTTAAATTACAAAACCTTACGTTATCCAGGACACTGCGAAAAAATGCGCTTTTTGATGAAGGATCTTCAGCTGAATGAAGATCGCCCTACACTGAGAAGAATTTTAGAAAAAAGTCTCCCGAGAACAGATCAAGATGTCATGTTGTTATATGTTTCAGTGACCGGTGAAAAAGAAGGTAGCTACTACGAGCAAAGTTATGTTAAAAAAATTGAGCCCATGGTCTTACATGAGCGAAAATGGACCGCTATTCAAATCAGCACTGCCTCGAGTCTGTGTGCGGTCGTTGATTTAGTCATGGATAACCCCGAGGACTATAGAGGGTTTATCCTGCAGGAACAGTTTGCGCTAGAGAAATTCTTAAACAACCGTTTTGGTCAAATTTTTAATTTATAAGAAGGTTAGGGATCACAATGTTGCATATTTACAATACTCTCACGAGACAAAAACAATTATTTAAGCCATTGGAAGAAGGCAAAGTAAATATGTATGTGTGTGGTATGACGGTTTACGATTTCTGTCATATTGGTCATGGTCGCATCTTTGTAATTTTTGACATGATCGTTAGATTTCTGCGTTTCAGAGGATATGAGGTTAATTATGTCAGAAATATTACCGATATTGATGACAAAATTATTCAGCGTGCCAAAGAGAATAATGAATCTATTCAAGCGCTAACCACGCGCACCATTCAAGCGATGCATGAAGATGAGCGGGCCCTTGGTGTACTTGCGCCGACATCTGTACCCAAGGCCACAGAATTTATCAGCGAAATTATTGCCATGATTGAAACCTTGATGGAAAACAAATATGCCTATCAGGCCTCAAATGGGGATGTCTATTTCGAAACGAAGAAGTTTTCAAGTTATGGTGAAATGGCGCAACAAGATTTAGATAAACTGCGGTCAGGAATCCGGGTTGATGTGGTTGATGCCAAAAATGACCCGCTTGATTTTGTATTGTGGAAATTGGCGAAGCCAGGAGAGCCAGAATGGGACTCTCCATGGGGAAAGGGACGGCCAGGGTGGCATATAGAATGTTCTGCAATGTCCAACAATTTGTTAGGTCCTCAATTTGATATTCATGGTGGTGGTCTAGATTTGCAGTTTCCCCATCATCAGAATGAGATTGCCCAGTCAGAAGCAGCGAATGGTTGCCAGTTTGTAAACTATTGGATGCATGTGGGTTATGTCACCATAGATAAAGAAAAAATGTCTAAATCGTTGGGTAATTTTTTCACTATACGAGAGGTGTTAGAAAATTATCATCCAGAAGTGATACGTTACTTTATGATTGCGAGTCATTACCGCAGCCCTATTAATTACTCACAACAAAATCTAACTAATGCGCGAAATGCATTAGAACGTCTTTATTCATCCTTGCGTAATTTGCCTGAAGTAGGCGAGAAAGATGATAAAGGCTTTGAACAACAATACATTGCTGCTATGGAAGATGATTTCAATACTCCTGTTGCTCTCGCTGTTCTTTTTGATATCGCAAGAGAAATTAATCGATTAAAAGATGAAGAGAAATTTAATGAAGCAGCGCAGGTGAGTGCCCTTCTAAAACGATTGGGTGGTTCATTAGGGTTATTACAAAATGATCCAGAAACTTTTTTAAAAGGTAGCCTTAGTGGTGCAGAAGTTGATCACATTGAGTGCTTGATTAAAGCGAGAGAAACCGCGAGAGCTGACAAAAATTGGGCAGAAGCAGATCGTTTGAGAAATGAACTTCAATTGTTAAAAGTAATCATTGAAGATGGCCCACAAGGGACTACTTGGAGAAAAGAAGCTTTAGCTGAGCATGATTACTCTTAAAAAACAATGGGATTGGGCACTACACTACGCGATTAGCGAGGCTTGACATTGTAATCATGCATGCCTATATTAAGAGACGTTGCTTTTTAATAAAAGTAAAGGGAGTTTACTATGCTAGGATGGGTAATTTTATTTCTGATCATCTCTATTATCGCTGCGGTGCTTGGGTTCACCGGTGTTGCTGTTGCAGCTTCGGGTATTGCTAAGATAATATTTTATATATTTCTAATTTTACTTGTTCTTTCTCTAATTTCGTACATTATGAGAGGTCGGGGTCCCTAACCTCGTATTAATTAGAGGGAAATTCTAATTTCAACTACGGAGATCATTCAATGAAAAAGATAGTTTTAGCTGCTGCTGCTGGTTTATTGACACTTGGCTTAGCTGCTTGCGAACAACGTATTGAACCTGCTACAACAACTGATGGCACAACACCTGCTACCAGTTCTTCTAGCACGACAACAACCGTTCCAGCAGACACAATGACAAGTCCATCAACAACGACCACAACACCTGACACAACAACTACTGACACAACACCTAGCATGGACACTACAAAACCTGCTACAGATACAACAAAACCTCAATAATTCGTTTTTGAGTGTTACGGTAAAGATATCCCTTAGGATATCTTTACCGTTGCTGTTGTAAGTAACAAAATTCTATCAAATTTTAACTCTGAAGGTTCGGTATGAAAAAATTAACGCTGACATGCCTGGTTTTATCCTTGGTGCTGACCCTGCCCGCTTGCCAGCAAAGTCAAAGTGAACTTGATACCGCTAAAATTCAAGAATCGATAGATAAAATCAAATCCAAAATTCAAGAAAGTTTAAATAGTCAGAAATCTGACAATAAGAAAGATGAATCAAGCTCTGATGAGCCTAATAGCGCGGATTAATTGCGTAATTCAGCGGCTTTAAGGGTGTTTTCTAAAAGCATCGTCACCGTCATAGGACCCACTCCACCTGGTACAGGAGTAATCCATGATGCTTTCTCTGCCGCACTTTCAAATTCAATATCACCTTTTATTTTGCCGTCATCCTGACGATTAATACCCACATCCACTACTATCACGCCTTGTTTTAACCACTCAGATAAAATCACGTCCCGTTTGCCAATCGCAACGACAAGTAAATCAGCGCTGGAGACTTTAGCCGCTAAATCTTTGGTATATCGATGGCAAATCGTTACCGTGGCTTTTTTTAACAACAGCTCTAATGCCATAGGTCTGCCAACGATGTTCGAAGCGCCGACAATGACGGCATTGAGGCCCGTTAATTCAATTGCATAGTGTTGTAACAGTCTAATGATGCCAAAGGGCGTGCAGGGACGTAATAAAGGTCTGCGAATAGCAAGTCTGCCGACGTTATAAGGATGAAAGCCATCCACATCTTTGGTGTAACTTATTTTGTCAATAATGCGCGCACAATTGAGATGCTTGGGAAGGGGAGTTTGCACAATGATCCCATCAATAGTTTCATCCTGATTGAGCTGGTTAATAAGCTCTTCCACTTCATCTTGACCAACGTTTTCTGGTAATTCGTAGGCGAGTGAATGGAATCCTGCTTTTTTACAGGCAATATGTTTGTTGTTCACATATATTTGGGAAGCTGGGTCATCACCCACTATGATGACTGCTAATCCTGGGATGCGTTGTTTCTGCAGTATCCTTTTTTGAATCTGAGCGGCAAGCTCTGATTGAATTTGATGAGCTACAGACTTCCCGTCTAATATTTTTGCTGACATTTATCTGACCTTTCTACAACCGGAAACACTAATCTTATGGCCCACCGGTAATTGTTTTTCATTTTTTAAGTGGTTAATCTGTTTAAGATCTTTGGCAGAGATATTAAACTTTTTAGCAATACTCAATAAAGTATCACCCTTTCTTATCTTATATTTTATAGGTTTATGTGAGGTAATCGTTGGCGAAGGTAAGGGTTCTGTTGCTTCAATTTTTGCACACGTTACTTGCTCATCGGGGGTGGTAGAGATTGCACACGTTCCTTGCGGCACTAATAAAGTGAGAGAACGAGGAACTGTGGCCGTATTTTGCCGGATTCCGGGATTAAGTTGTCGTAAGGTGCGATTATCAATACCTAAATCTCGGGCAGTTTCTGATAAATTGATAACGTTTGCTTCTTTCCAGGTTTTTTCTTGCACCGTTGCCTGATTGGCCACATGAGGCAAGGAAAGCTGATATTCCTCAGGTTGTCTAATAATACAAGCAATTGCTAATAACTTAGGAACATATTCCCGGGTTTCCCGGGACAGGGGTAATTCCCAAAAAATACGAGAATGCTTCCGGGCAGCCGACAAAATTTTGCCTTCTCCCGCGTCGTATGCAGCCAAAGCGAGCAGCCAGTCTTTATTAAAATAGTGATATAAGTAGGTTAAATAGGTCAAAGCAGCTTTTGTAGAAGCGGTGACGTCTTTTCTCCCATCATAGGAGGAATTCATTTTTAGACCAAACTTTGTGGCGGTGCCTGGCATAATTTGCCATAAACCCGCAGCCCCTGATTTTGCGCCAATAGCCGGATTGTAATGACTTTCTAAGATCGGAATCAAAGCAAGCTCAGCAGGCAAATTGTTTCGATGCGTCTGTTCGTAGACATAATAAATAAAAGGCTCTGCACTTTTTAAAGCGCGACATAGCTCTTTGGGGTGTTGTTGATACCAGAGTATTTGTTTTTGAATATTGGGATTATTTTGGTCACATTCGATACCAAAATCTTTGCTCAACTGAGACCAAAAGGTGACTTCTTGATGAGATAAATGGAGCCATTTAGGCGCTTTAAGAAACGACTGTGCATTGTTACACAGCATTAACAAGGAAAGAGAAATGAATAATAACCAGCCTGGGCTCTTTTTGGCTCTTATTAATTTGTAGCTACTCGCCCCTGGAAGCGGATGTCCACTCTTGGCGGAATTTAAATGATTTTTCACAAGAAAACTGCTCACATACTCATGTATGCTCCGCTTTATTTTTTGAAAAATCATTTAAATTACGCTCAAAATTGAACGTCCTAGCCAACTAATCACTGTGGGTGCGAGTAGATCCATTAATTTAACCATCGCAGGATATTAGCCCCTAACGTAAAAAAAGTCCACCTCTCTCCTCCCGCGGCCTTCAAACCCCAGTGCCTCTCAATGCAGGAAGAATACTGAAATTATTCATTATAACTAGCACGAACATTCAGATTTGCGCTGAATTTCAACGAAAAATCAAAAGAAAAAGCGCAGCATACTAGTGTATGTAAGCAGTTTTCTTTTGATTTTTCGTTGAAATTCAGCCGAATATGGATGTTCGCATCTAGTGGCTAAGCAGCTAAGAATGATTTTTCCAGTCACGGAGGGCCTTGAGTACTTCTACAGGATGAGTCAGGGGGGAGCCTGCGTATTTTTCAGCGGCTGTTATCACGTTTTTTTGGTCACAGCGCAAAAAAGGATTGGTTTTTTTTTCAATTGCAATCGAGGCAGGAACAGTGGGAGTGTTGTTTTTTCTGAGAAGGAGCGTTTCATTATAACGCTGTTTAATCTCCTCATTGTCAGGTTCAACCAGAAGTGCGAAACGCAAATTATTCTCTGTATACTCATGTCCACAGTAGACTAAGGTCGTTTCGGGGAGAGATTTTAGTTTTATCAGGGATTGATACATCTGCTCTATGGATCCTTCAAAAATTCTGCCGCAGCCCGCAGTGAATAAGGTATCTCCTGTAAACACCATTCCAGCGTCATAGTAGCCTACGTGCTCGAGAGTATGTCCGGGTAATCCAAATGTAGTAAAGTTAAGACCTATTTCATCGATATCAAATTGGCCATCAAGTACGATAGGGCGGGTTACTTGAGCAATAGCGTGGGGGCCATATACGGGCACGTTAGCATAATCCAGTAACCCCTTGACCCCATCAGTATGATCATAATGGTGATGGGTTAACAAGATGGCGCTCAATGTGAGATGTTTTTCCTGCAATAGTTTGATAACCGGGGTAGCGTCACCGGGATCTACCACGGCGCAATAGAAATCTTTTTGGAGACACCATATGTAGTTATCTCTAAACGCTAAAATAGGAAATATGGATGTCATAGCGCTCCCCTCTAAAATAAAGAAATTACATATTAGCATTTTTTGGATAAAATAAGATTTTAACGTAGGCGAATGTCGGGATGGAAAAGGAATAAAGCTATTGGAAAAATCACAGGGGGTTATAAATTATCCTAACAAATATTTTTTAGACAGTGAGCAAGATGAATTAACCTCTCTTTCATCCCAACTTTATGGCTATTTCTTAGTGCAATTAGGGCTAGATGGAACCTATGATTTAAAAACCCCCAGTAGAATTATGAAGCATGTTTATGTAGGGCAGGGCGCTGAGGCAGACGGTAACCTTTGCTTGGTAGAATCTTCCTTCAAAGAACTTCCTTTCCAAAGTGAGAGCGTCGATGTGTTTTTTTTGCCCCATACCCTTGAGATTGCCTCTGAAGCGGATAAATTATTAAACGAAATTTACAACATTCTAATTCCAGGAGGCAAACTCATTCTATTAGGGTATAATCCATTAAGTTTATTAGGTTTGTCTAAATTAGTTAATTCCGCCAAAAATAGTGCTTTCAATGGAAAATTCCGTAGCATTGGTCAAGTAAAGTCATTGTTAGATACCAATCGATTTTCCATTAACTACCAAAACACTTTTTGTTTTAGACCTCCATTTAACACGGAAAATTTGCTCAAAAAAGGCTCTTTTTTAGAGTCAATAGGCAAGCATTGCTTTCCTTCTTTAGGTAGCGTTTATATTTTAGTAGCAGAAAAGAGAATGGCAGTAATACCTCCTTTAAAAATGAAAATTTTTTCAAAGAAAATACCCGTAGCGAGAGGTTTTCCTGAGCCGAGTACTCACAAAGGGTTGTAATGAGAGTAGAAATTTTTACAGATGGCGCTTGCAGAGGCAACCCAGGCCCTGGGGGCTGGGGCGCGATACTTCGCTATAAAGATCAAGAAAAATATATTAAGGGAGCTGAGCTTAATACGACTAATAATCGTATGGAGTTAATGGCCGCCATTAGAGCGCTAGCGGCACTTACGCGTTCCTGCGAAGTGGCCATTACCACCGACTCCAAATATGTAAAAGACGGAATAACTATTTGGCTAGCTAATTGGAAAAAAAATGCGTGGCGCACGAGTCAAAAAAAACCTGTAAAAAACCAGGATTTATGGCAAGAGTTAGATGTAGAAACAAGACGCCATCAACTCACCTGGCATTGGATTAAAGGCCACAGCGGACATAGAGAAAACGAAACAGCAGACAAGTTAGCCAATGAAGCCATTGATGAATTATTGATTACTGCAGGACTTTGAAAATGAGACAAATTGCATTAGATACTGAAACGACCGGTTTATCCACAGAGCAAGGACACCGCATCATCGAAATCGGCTGTATTGAAATTATTGATCGCAAGATCACGGGCAATAATTTTCATTGTTATATCGATCCCGATAGAGAAATTGATCCCAATGCATTTGCAGTGCATGGAATTTCAAATAATTTTTTGTTAGGCAAACCAAGATTTAAAGCAGTGTTTAATGATTTAATCGCTTACGTTGCTGACGCAGAGCTCATCATTCACAATGCGCCTTTCGATGTTGGATTTTTAAATTATGAGTTTTCCTTAATCAATCATTCAAAACAGATGACAGAGTATTGCAGTATCTTTGATACATTGCCGTTTGCTCGGCAACGACACCCAGGTCAAAAAAATAGCCTGGATGCCCTATGTAAACGGTACGAAATTGATAATGCACACCGACAGTTGCATGGCGCGTTACTGGATGCGGATTTATTAGCGCGAATTTATCTTGCGATGACAGGCGGCCAGGGAAGTTTATTTTCTGAAGAGCATGCTACTTCACATGATGAGCACGCGGAAATTATGAAACAACTTGTCAGAGATAAGCCGTTGCCTGTTATGGGTATCTCGGCAGAAGAAGAAAGTGCGCATCTTAAGTTTGTTGAAATTTTAAGTAAGAACGGTGGGACCAATCTTTGGGACGAAGATTAGTTGCTGTTCAGCCTCTAGAGGCGAACGTCCTAGCCAACTAATCGCTGGGAGTGTGAGTAGATTCGAGTGCAACTCTGAATGTTCGTGCTTAATTCTAGATAGTTTCAAACTATAGATAGAGCAAATCTCAGCGTTGGTAATTTACAGAAATACTTCTGTAAAAAAGTTCTGCATAGCAATCCAAGAGCGTTTTTCTGCAAGACTATTATAAACTGTGCCCAAATCTTTATCGTTGGCAACGGGGTTGGTGAAGGCATGCATAGTGTTGCCATAAATATCCATTTCCCATTCTGCTTCATGCTCTGTCATCTCTTGTTGAAAAGCGGCAACTTGAGTTGGGGGAACCATAGGATCATCATGACCGTGGAGGGCTAATATCTTTGCTTTGATTGATTGAGTATTATCGGGTGGAGTCAATAATCCATGAAAACTTACCACTGCACTTAAATCTGTACCCATTCTAGCGAGGTCTAATACACACATGCCCCCAAAGCAAAAGCCTATAGCGCCTATACGCGTAGTATCAACTATATCAATTTTCTTAAGGGCGTCATATCCACTCAGGATACGTCTTTGTAGGAGGGCGCGGTTTTTAATAAAGGGTTCGATTAATGCGGATTTTTCCTCTGTAGTCTGGCCAAATTTATCTTTGCCAAACATATCGATAGCAAACCCTACATAACCTAATTCAGCCAATTTTTCGGCTTTTTGACAAGCGAACTCATTTCTTCCACTCCAATCATGAGCAACAATAACCGCGGGTCGTGGTTTTGATATATCTGAATTAAAAGCCAAATAACCTTCAAGTTCAGTGTCATCATCAAAATAGGTAACGTTTTGAGTCCGCATGTTACGCTCCTTATAAGTACATGAAGTTTAGGTGTTTTTTGCAATATTTATTGAACTTAACTATACTATAGAAATATCAATTAACGAAGAATTTAAGACATGGCTGCAATTTTAAACCAATATAAAGCCGCCTTGGGTGAACACTTAGCAAAAGGTCATGCAAAGTTCGGCAAAGTTGCTCCCCGTAGAGCGTATAAAGATGATGAGGATTCGGGAGAAGGATCAGCCGGACTAACCATTGAAACTCACCCTCTTTTTCTCAATGTTCCTGAAGGGGCTGCGTCAGATCTTTCTTTTATCACCACCGATAATAGTAATGTCGAAGATGAAGCGCTCGATAGAGTTGAGGAGTTAAATCCAGAACTTAAATATCAGGCAGAACTCAATCTAAATTATGCAAAAGTTTCTACACCTAAGCCTACGCCTTTTTAATAGGGAGTAATACAGGTGTCTACACTTGCTAAACAAATTATTTTTGGTAGCACGAATGATGTAGCGGCTTATATTAAGCGGGGTGCTACCTTAAATGAGATTGATGAATATGGCTATACCCCATTAATTCAAGCTGCCATCGTCAATAGTGTGCCTAAAGCAAAACTCATTTTAGAAGCCGGAGCAGATGTAAATTTCACCGATTTGACCGGACGTACGGCGCTTCATTGGGCGGTTGATAATAATAATTTGGAACTTTCAAACTTGCTGATATCACAAGGTGCTAACTCAAATGCGTATACACGGGCGGGGCAGCCTGTTTTAGCAATGCCGGTGTTGCGCGCACAAAGTTCAATCAAACAGCTTCTTTATCAGCATGCGGCAGATTTGAATTTTGCTCAGGATTTTATTAATGCAAAGCTCCTAGGACATCGATTTGAATTAGAAGGCCGGGTCGACATTCTTGACAATAAAGGCACTTTTATCGAAGTTGAATTTGAAGGGTTTTATCTAGAGTTTAGTTTGGCCATTGTTGCAGAATCATTAATAGATTTTAAAAATAATTATGGTGGCAAGCACCTGCGAAATTTTTTTCCTCAGCTTCAAAGTATTATTATTGCATTACAAAATGGCGCTGAGCTCATTAAATACCAACATTACTTGGTGGAAATAAAGGAACACGAAAAGCGTATCGATTCATTGCTGAATGCTAATCCCTTATTAATTCCTGTGGCTTATTCTGGTCATGCTATTAGCTTAATTAAGTATGACGATTGGTTGATACGTTGTGATCGAGGTGCATTTGGGCGGGATAATGGTACGGTTATTTTTTACAAAATGGGCGAACCGCATAATCTAAATAAAGCATTGATAAAAAACCTTTTATACAAGCGCCAAGGAAAAGAATTCATTGATGAGGGGTTGACCCAATTGCTCAAGTTAAAGCCAATAGGGCAGCTTCCGCTTTCTGTCCAGATCTCAGGTAATTGTTCATGGGCAAATATTGAAGCAGTCATTCCTACGATGATGTTTTTATTATTACTGCAGGAACAGCGGTCGCAAGAAGTGGTGGGAATCGAAGATTGTAAAAAGAAAGCCCTCTATTTTTATGAGCAATGGTTGGAGTGGGATAAGAATCGCGCGCTTTACTTTTGCATTAATAGTTTTTATCATTCAACCCCTGCTCGCAAAGCGACTAAGGCAGCAATATTGGCAGCCATACTCTTTCAACAATGTGAATATTTTCGTTCACAAGACCGAGAGAAGGCTGAAAAGATATTACCTATATTAACTATTCCCGAGTATAGATATATACTCAAGAGCTATTTTCAGGTATTCAACCCCGTTCAAAATAATAAACAGATCAAAAATTTAGCTGAATTTATAGATGAATTTGGCATCGACCTTCAAGACTTCCTACATTAATGTAAGTGACTGTCACCTACATTATTAAATAAAATGCCTAACTACCAATAATCATGGATATCATGACAACTAATAAATCTCTGCATCTTACAACTGAAATGAAACATCTCTTGATTTTAGCATTGCCTTTAATGCTGAGCGAAGTTGTCGATGCTTCATTTAGTTTCACCGCGACTCTGCTGTCTGCTCGGTTAGGCATTATTGAATTAGCCGCTGGAGGACTCGTCACGACACTATTTATCACCATAATGATTTTCATGTGGGGAATATTGGTCGCGGTTAGTACCTTGGTTTCCCAACGACATGGCGCCAAAGATCATGCTGGAATATCGAGAGTTTTAAAAGACGCACTGATTCTTGCGACCCTTTTTAGTATTCCGGGTATGTTGCTGGTGTGGAATATGTCGCCTATTTTACTTTTTTTCGGCCAAAAACCAGAAACTATTGAAATAGCAAAACATTATCTGCATGCATTAACATGGGCGGTCTTTCCCGATTTTTGGGCAGTAGTGTTATTGCAGTTTGTGATTGGTTTAGGTAAAACACGTCTCGCGCTTTTATTCAATGCAGTAAAAGTGCCGGTAACTCTCTTGATTAGCTACATCTTTATGAATGGTAAATTCGGTATGCCGAAATTAGGCATTGCTGGCCTGGGGTGGGGCATATCAACAGGCATGTGGATTGCAACCCTATTGCTTTTATCCTACATAATTTTTAATGCTGATCTACGCCATTATTTATTTAAAGAATCTAAAACTAAAAAACACTATATATTTGAAATTTTGCGAACGGGCCTGCCAATTGCAGGCATGTTTTGTATAGAAGTAGGGTATTTTACGGTAATGGCACTCGTCATGGGACGAATTGGGAGTTTAGTGTTAGCAGCTAACCAAGTGGTGACCCAATTTACAGGCTTTTTTACGGTGGTTATTGCATTTGCTTATGCCCAGGCGGTGAGTATTAAGGTAGGACACGCTGTAGGTCGAAGAGAAATTCATGCCACTCCCAAAATCACTTATGGCGGACTCATTGTTGCCGTTGGGCTAATGACAATCGTCGCTTTTTTCTATTGGTTTATGCCGCAACATTTAATCGGAATTGATTTAGACCCACACCATTCTAAAAACATAATGATTACTCACTATGCAACACAGTTTATGTTTGTTGCAGGTTTTGTACAAATTTTTGAATCTGCCAGAATAGTCTTATTTGGAGCGCTAAGAGGGTTAGGGGAAACACATTTCTCCATGATGACTTCACTGGTTATTTTTTGGCTCATCGCCTTTCCGATAGGTTTATTATTAACCTTTGTGATGGGGCTAGGGGGCATAGGCATGTGGATCGGAATGGCTATTGGAACGTTGACGGGCGCAATATTGTTGTTTTGGTGGCTACATCGTGCTTTAAGAATTAGAAAGTGGTTGTAAGATAGGCTTAATCCAGTCTTGTGGCAAAGTCTAAACCATTGCTCTGACTTTTACTGAAATGCTCTGTCATTTCATTGAAAAAACTGTCAAGAAAACTTTCTATAATGCTATCGTGTTCCTGGTCTTGGATGGGGCCTTCTTCTCTCAAAGTGTTCACAATATTCTGCTCGGAAAATTTGAATTCCTTTGTGAGTAGGTGATACAAATATTTACCTTCAATGGGAGATATTGGGGCAGCCACTGTTACTGATAATTGCAAAATTGTTTTGATTAATTTTAAATCAAATCCTCTATCACTGGTTAAAGTTATTGTCATGAGAGTGAGATCAGGAAATTGAACGACATCCTTCATGGATAAACCGCTGAGCTTAACAAATAAAGTCACTAGAGCTGCAATATTATGCCAACGACCCTCGCAATTAACCCCATTAAAGTGGAGGCACGTAGTGATCGATTTTGTGACTTTATGGTAACTACACGTAATCTTCATGCTATGTACACGTAGAGGCAAGTTATACGTGCAGACGAGTGATTGATTTCCAAAATTCATTCCGCATCGCTGCAACCGCAGGTTAGGAGAGAGGTTGCCAATGCTGTCTTCTATGAGAGCGACATGCTGGGCTAACAATGGCGGCAACTCTAAAGAAGGCGCAATATAGTTTGCGAATAAGCAATCTATCGCTCCTAGCAAATTTTGATGCAAGGTGGTAAACACTTCTTCCGCGCTTGAATAGTAAAAGGCATTACCATATTTATTGTTGAACAGGTTTCGGGCAACCTCAAAATCGGGGCTTTCTTGTAGATGGGTATCATCTTCCATCTCATTAGTAGAAATTGAATTTAAAAATTTGAGCATTAATACAATTTCATAAGAAAAATTATTTTGTCTAAAAAATAGGTTATCTCCAAAAGCGTCCTTATCCTTTGGTTTAAAAAGTCCTCCCATAAGGATAGTGTGAAGTAGATTTACCATTAATGTGAGGCTTTTGATAAAGGTAGCTACTTTTTCAGGCGTAGAGATTTCGGGGCTGCCCTTTAATTCTTTGATAGCTGCGTCAATTATATGTATGTAACGGAGCAAGAAATTAAGAACTATTTGTTTAGTTATGATATTACCCTTGTGAAATAGGTCAGCAAAACTGTTGTTAATGCTCATATAGAGGTAAATCAGCTTTAGCCAGGGCTCTGCCATCATATTACGTATGCTTTTGTTAGAAGGATCACGAAAACTTGAAAGATGTGCAAACTCGCCGACTTCAATTTCTGAAAGGCTGCTTTGTGCTACATCGATTATACCATCTCGCTGCATCACTTCGGCTAATGTATTCATTTCATGTAGTAGCGCCTTGAGAACGTTGGAAGCGCGCGCCCCACTCGTAATGGTCGCATTTAATTTCCATGTTTGATAAAAGGAAGTATTAAGCCACAGTTCCACAATTTGTAGGTGTGCGAGAGTGTTTAGTAACTCAATCATTTGTTGCTCTTGATCAGGCAGCATGGTCTGACGTAATTCATCTATGAAATGCACCCAGCTGTGACCGACATTTTCGCTTAAAGAGCATTCCCAACCTACTTTTGCAAGTTTTAACATTTTTTTGTTATAGATTAATTTTTTGGAAACGGTTTTATCCACGTCTATCAATCTTTCAAGACAATCTTTAAATTTAGATTTGGTATTTTGCTCTTGCGATTTAAATGAATGAGAGGCCGCAACATTTGCGCTAGGTGTTTGGAATAAAGTGGCTTTAAGCGGTTGAAAGTAAAATAAGCGTCTTAAATCATGAGGGTCACGATTTGATTGGTTTTGTATTTTGTTACTGAAGAAAAAAAGATTAGGCAAAAGATTAGCGCTAGTCTCTGCGTTTTCAAGTTGCAATTCGCGTTTCCATCCAATAAGTTCATTTTCTACTTGGCTATATTCTTTTATTACTTGTAGGTAGTGCCGATCCTGTAAGGTGCTCAATGCATGTTTTAAATTATCTGGATTGGTAGCTTCCTTCGCGATTTCTAGCAATTCATAATCAGTATAACTAGAAAATTCTTCGCTTTGATTATTTTTGTAAAATGAATCTGTTACAAGGGGTAATACGCTAACGATCGGCGTTTGCGGATGGCGTGTCAAACCCGGTCGTATCGCATTCGAAGGGAGCTCAGACGATAGAATAGTCTCTTCCTCATTGGGATCAATAATCACTGGACCTTGATGTTTTTGTATAGCACATTGTATTTGGTCTAGTTCGTCATATCTTAGCATTACTATGTTGTATGACTTCAGAATGATGGCAATATGAGCTAGTTCATTTGTTTTTTCGTGTGTTAGCGCAGCTTTAATCATTGATTTTCTTGGATGATCAATGAATTTCTGCGTTAATTCTTTCACCGATCTACCAAATATTATTTCTTGAATATTCGTGATAACTCTTGTGCTCTGGTCTGCCATAATTATAGTCTCACCTCTATAATTTCTAGTGCATGCCCGCGGCAAAATACGTCTATCTAAAGAACTTGCTTTTATAGGAGCCACAAAAGGTTGAGGCCGAACTTGAACGATAAAAACGGTTTTTTTTCGCGCATCATAGACAAATTCCAGATCAATTTTTTTGCCCTCGTTAATTTGAATTTCTCTTGCCATTAGTGCTAGATCTTTAGCTACGTTCTCGGGGATACTCGCACGATTTTTTATTGATGCTGGGTTTTTTTTATCCGTTAAATAAGTAAGCGAATTATTTGGGTCACGAACGGGGACTAACCGACTTGATTTAGATTTGATAATAGAAACTACCGATCCTGCGTTATCTACGATAAATGTGTCACTGTCTGCTCCATTCACGACAGCTTCACCATGACCAAATCGGCAACAAATGCTAGTGAATCCAGGCGTATCATTGGTGGGCGCATTTAATACACCGCTCGTAACGATTTCCGAAGAATTGTCGGAGCCCCCAATCTTTTCTCCGACTACATCTTGAAAAATTATACTCATCAATGGAAAAGTAATATTTTTTTCTTGGCCTAAACGCTGAGACAATGATTGTTTAGAAAAGTAAGACTGTAAAACACATAATAACGATTTCATTCGTAAGCCAGGTATATTATCTAGATGGGTAACCGTTTTATTGCCCCCGGCATTAGTGCTTTCTGAGGTATCTTCATTGCTTGTGCTGCGACAGGTAATTTGATGGTTTGTGTTAAAAAATGGCTGGACAAAAAATTTTACAATTTCTTCACTGCTATCGAAAAATACCTCCTTAAGAATAGTGTTAATTTTTTCCAAATGACTTAAGGCTTCAGGCAGAATCGTATCTTTGCTATTACCTTGAGCTGTGAGAAATGCTTCCCACAATTTTTCTAGTCTAGTGCCTGTGTGCTCTCGAATAATAGATACAATATCGTCATTGCTAATCAGAACGAAATCGGGAACTTTGAAAGTAGTCGTTAATTTTAATTGTGATTTAGATAAAAGATGCTGCCATCTTTTAAGATAAGCGCCTTTGTAACCAAACTGTTGCGCATCTTTCGCGAAGCCTATGGCATCTTTTAATTGTTCAATGAAGAGTTGATTTAATTTTAATGGCAGCTGATGAAAGAAAGAATCGGAAAGCATTGTTTGTAGGTCATTAAATTTTTTTTCGCACAGTAAGTTGCGAAATAATGCTGAATAAAATAATTGGGAACGATTAGTATCTAGTTGCTTGATTGCCTTGTCTACGTCTTCTAAAGAAAGGAGCCCTGCATAATTTGAATCTATTATCAAAAGAATATCGTTTAAAAGTTGTAACGAGCAGCTTGTGGTCCAGGGGGTGTCTAATTTTTTATTTACTATCGCGTGAATTATTGTCAGCAAGTGATCCACGTCAATAGCCATGTTATCGCTAATTTCATTATGAAGAGTTTGCATGCTTCCCCGGAATAGTGTGTCGCTGCCTGGATTAAATTAGGACGATCAAAAGCAATGATGAGTAATATTACACGATAATTCTTAACAAAATATGAATCACACCGTTGCATTGGCCATCTATCATGGCAACCGCATCAAAACCCCCCTTGACAAACATTTGAGGCTTGAATTTCCCTGGATTTCGCTACGCTACATCCAGGCTACAACACCCTCAAAGTAGCCTGGATGTAGCGTAGCGAAATCCAGGGTTTATTCAGTTTGATGCGGTTGCCATGGCCATCTATTGTTCTTGGCAGACTAAATTAATGCGGAAGTTTCAAATTTTTTTAAGGCTGATTTAAGGTTTTTAGACAATAAAACCGGGAGCCGGGGGTGAAGATAACTGGCTACTATTATAAGTAGCTTCTACATGCTCTTGCCTCAACAAAGTGACATCTCTTTCTAGATATCTGAGTCATTTTCACCTGCAGGAATAGTTAATGTCTGTGATGAAACTATATTTTCACGCAGTCTACCTTTCATGGAGGTACCCCACTTTGATGATAAAAAAATATTGTTTATGCTATTCTGAGAAGTGGTAGTTCATCTTCTGGTAAGATTTCTGCAGAAGGATTTCGCTGCAAAAAGAAATTAGATAAAGTCTGGATGCCTATCGTCATAGAAGTCCATGTATTGGAAGCGACATCAGTTGCTTTATTAATAATATCATCTTTAGAATATTACGATATCTTATTGGACAAGCCTTTTAAAATGTCGTAACTACTATTTATTGCAGCAGGTACATAATAACCAGCTACTGCTCCTACAATAGCAAGATAGTGCTGGTTTATTCTTATTTGTTCAGCACGTTTATCATCAAGGCAGGATCCAAGTGCATAGTCATTCTCAAAACAGGAAGTAATATCAATATCTAAAGAAAAAGCCATTTGGTTTAAAATATATAATGTCATTGGCAATATTATTGTAAAAGAAATAACATTTCTATTTTTAAAAGTTAACCCAGCCGTCCTAGACATTAAACTCCGCCTTTCACTTTGATTATCGAATAGATGCATATAATCTTTTTTTTAACATAAAATTAAGAAAAACAGTATCAACATATTTTAGAAAAGCGCCGCTGCCAAAAGCGCCTGGCATACTAAAAAAACCTCTTTTTGCGACATATCGGTTTGTAGAAGCTATACACTTGAGTAAAGGTAACTCATTCTTGCCGTAGAGAAACTCATTACAAGCGGCATCCATTCTAGAATAATCCTTTTCGTCATAAAAAAAGACAATCGTACCAGTTATGAGTACCGCTAGCGTAATTAGTAAGCAGATGGCATGTGGGAAAGTCATGCCTTCATTACTTAAATAATCGGCTATTCTGACTTTAGCACCAAGAATGATTTGCGCTTTTTCTTCATCAATTTCTATAAGGGAGTCACCATTTTGCTGTATTTAAATTTTTTAAAAGTGTTGTAAAATCCTCAAGAGAAATATTTTGTTGATTGATTTTTTTGTAGAAATTTTCTTCTATTAGTTTGGGAATAATACTTCCTTCAGTATAAAAATCTGTAATTTTGCCACTCCATGCACCATCTCGATTTACAATACGAGAAAAGGACTTACTTGTTAGCCTTAAGCTTAACTTATCATTTTTGTTTAGAAGAAAAATAATCCCCACTAATATCTCTGGCGGTAACTTTTCTATTGGAAAATAATTGTCCAATTTGGCTTTTAACATTTTTCACCTGATTTGTAATGGATTCTAGCTTGTCTTAAAATTTTTTTATCAAACAAATAGCTGTATTGCAGTCGCTCGGAAATTATACTATGACTCTAAGGCTCGGATCTTAGTCGAAAATGATACCAAAGCCAAATATAAGTCATAAAAACTCAAGACAATTAATAAGTTTAAGCTTGCTTTAAGATAAATTTCGCTAAATTTGAATATTGGGGATTTGTGAGCGAGAGGTAAGGCAACAACTAATAACAATCATAAGTTACCATTTATTCCAAATTTATTACAGCTGAATTTTTTAGCAAGCAAGCCCAATGAAAAATATGTGAGTGATATCGCGTATTCTTAGACAAAGGAAAACCAGCCGGGGGTGAAGATGACTGGTAGCTATTATAAGTAGCCTCTACGTGCTCTGGTTTCAATAAACTGCATCATTGAAAATATTTGTTATTTTCCAAAACATAACTTCACTCAGCATCTGTTCTTGTTCAAACTTATTTTTAATCATTTGAAGTTTTAAATAATCCAATAAGGCGTATTGATGAGACTCTTCGGCGATTTGTAATGAAGTTTTGCCACCTGATGTTTGTTGATTAATGTCTACACCACAGCTAATTCGGCAGAACAAACTGTTCCAAACCCCGGAATAGTTCGTAAACGTTTTGCTAAAGGAGACTCTTGCGAAAGATTATCAATGGTTTGCTCTAACTCTTTAATTTCAGACTGGAGAGCCAGGATGCGTCTAGCGTCACTTATTATTATAGAGCTGACCCATTCAACATCGGGTGAAAACAATGTTTCTTTTTGCCAAGTCAAAATTTTCTTAGCATATTGCCTACCAACTCCTTTTAGTTTTAATAAGCTAATACGGCGCAATTTAGTAAGCTTCCTAATATCATCCTTTGCAGTAAGGAAATTCAAAAACCATATGTTATCAACACTGCCTGTAATGCTTATAAAATCAGGACAAATGCTCTGTAAATCGCTTTGTAAGCGATTTATAATCCTGGCTTTTTTCATTAACTAAAGTACGCCGCCTACGACTTAGAAATTTTAGTTTTTCATTTACGACGGGGGTAATATTGATTTCTTGTAAGACACCTTTAGCAATAGGCAAGTGATCACTTAAAGTAAATAACTCAAACATTTTTAATACATCAATTTCATCAGTTTTAGCTGGTCCTGCAAAAACCTTTTTAAATTGTGCTAGTTTATTGTTATTAACATTTAAGAGTTTATACCCTTTAGATAAAATTAATTTATCAATTGGTCTTGCGTACCCATTGTAGCCTTCCATTGCGACAACAACAGGAAATCTATACTGGTTTTTGTATTTTTTGATTGAGTGAAAAAAAAATTAATACCCGAAGGTGTATGATGAAGGTCAAATTTATCTAGAAGTTCACCGCTAGACAACCCTACGGCAACACGGTGTTTTTTGTTACCAATGTCCATGCAAATTCGTATTTCAGATGTGTGTGGCATTTGAATTTCCTGAATGAATAAATTAAATTTATTATCCAGAAACCACGTCTACTCACAGAGCCACAATCTTTTTGATCGGCACCATCCCGGCAGGATTATCTGAATAATGCAGATGACGAAGGTGGCAATTCAGCATAGTAATCTTTTGCAAGTTACAGACACAGTTTGAGCCACGCCTTCCTCAAACTTATAATACTATTAATATCATGATTGATAAATCGTCATCTACAAATCCCATGGTAGACACAGTTATTTAAACACTGCCGATAAAAAGCCGTCGTCAACCTAAGCAGTAATAGGACCTATAGTTAATTTTATTTTTTTCCCAATTGCATGAGCAGCTTTAACTATAGTAGTTAATGTTACAGAAGTATTTAAAGGATCAAGCAATCGATCTAACTGTGAGCGACTTGTATGAATTCTTTTAGCCAATTCCACTTTGCTCAAGTGTTCTTTTTTCATCATTTTTTCAAGTTCGAAAACAATGACTCTTTTGATTGCAACCGCCTCTGCTTCCTCTAATAAACCTTCTTTCTCAAGAAAACTATCAAATGTTGAACCTTTATGTTTATTACTCATCATGCACCTCTTGAAGTTTCATATAATCGTTTTCTTTTTAGTGACAGGTCCAATTGAGCTTGTGGAGTCTTCGGTGTTTTCTTAATGAAACCATTTACTAATATCATCACACCCGTGTCTAAAAAAAAGATTACCCTCGCAATCCTTCCTCTTGCTAGCTTGGATCTTACCTCCCAAAGCCCTTTCCCCAAACTATCCACAAGTGGCATTCCTAAGGGCCATCCGTACTGTATGGTTTTGATGTCTGCTCCAATTGTGTATTTATCTTCCTTTGGTAATTCTCTTAGCCATTCTCTAACTGGTTCAGAACCTACTTCTGAACAGAAAAATCTTACCTCTAATTTCTGGGTATTTTTATACATTTATTATCCCCCCATTAATAAGTGTACCATATATGGTACTTTATTCAAGAATGCATATTCTCATCATTAATCTCATTTTTAATAAAAATTTGGGTTAGGTGAATTGTGAGGCAACGTTAGTTGGCTATAAGCAGTCTTAAAGTTAGATATTTCCGTGAGGCAACGCGCATCTATTGTTCTTGGCAGACTAAATTAGTGAGGAAGTTTCAAATTTTTTTTTAAGGCTGATTTAAGTTTTTTAGACAATAAATTCGGGGGCCGGGGGTAAAGATGCCAGGTAGCTATTATAAGTAGCCTCTACATGCTCTGGTTTCAATAAAGTGACATCCCAACGATTGCTTTCTAAGAATTTGTAAATATCCTTGTTTACTTCGTCAATAAGTAAAGTAAAGGGGGTGTTATTTGCGCTGTGAAATTGGTTTTGATGCGCAGCTTTAGCTTTTCGATTTTCCGAGATTAAGCCGCCTAAGAAAGTCTCAATTTTTTGGGTCGATTTCTCATCGGTCTCAAGAACTTTAATTAATGAAACTATATTTTCAATCCCCTGATTTTTTATAGGATTTAACAAAATATATTTCTTAACTGCATCATTGAAAATATTTGTTATTTTCCAAAACATAAATTCACTCAGCATCTGTTCTTGTTCGAAATTATTTTTAATCATCTGAAGTTTTAAATAATCCATTAGCTCGTATTGCTGAGCCTCTTCGGCGATTTGTAATGCTGTTTTGCCACCTGATGTTGGTTGATTAATGTCTACACCGTTTTTCAGGAGCAGGGATATAAGTCCAAGATAGCCTTTTTTTGCCGCTATATGAATAAGCTCTTGACCTGTTGGATTTATCATTCGTGTTAACGAGGGAAAACAATCTATTAATTTTTGAACTTCTGACATATTGTTATTTTCAATGTGCTTGATGCAATCCCCGTACAACACAGGGAAAGATGATGAGCGACAAGAAGATACGCTTAAACCGAGTTGCGAAAGAACTATTGGACCGCGAGGTTTAGCACAGTATTTTTGATAATTATTTTCTTCGAGGATTTGTAATGCAGTCTTTCCATCACCGGGAAGGCGTTTCGCTTCTTTATCAATTCCTGGAAATTGCAGTAACGCTGTGATTTTATCTAGATCAAATCTACTAGCTGCAATAAATAAAGCAGATTCACCATTATCTTTTTTATGATTAACATTCGAGATACCTGAAATGCTGAGAATAAGTTGGACCATCTCTGCGTCACCTTTTTCAGCGGCATTGGTCAAAGCAGTATGGCCCTGACTAATGACTGTATTTACATTATTATTATTTGTTGCAATAAGTGCTCGTACAATTGTTTTATCATTACCCAGAGCTGCAATGGTAAGAGGTGTTTGTCCATTGCTAGTGATGAGACTGGGATTTGCGCCCTTTTTAATAAGAAGATCAAAAATAGCTTGTTTCCTAAGCCAACTAGCCATGAGGAGGGGTGTCATTCCATCGCAGCTTGATGTAGAACTCTTTATATTTATATCCGCACTGCGTAATGAAGTGATCATGTCAACTAGGTCAAGGAATCCACATTCTACCGCATAATGCAATGGAGCCTTGCCCTCTGCAGATCGTCTATTGATATCCGCACCGAAGGCTGTCAGTAATTTTACCATTTCCGTATAGCCTTTGCTCGCCGCAATATGAATTGGTTGCAGACCTTTTAAATTCGAAATGCGATTTAATAGAGGATAGGTTTCTAATAATGTTTTGATTTCAACTCTTTCGTTATTCTCCACTGATTTCATGAATGAGCTACAGAGATTTGGGTAAGGATTTTTATGAGCATTTGTTTCTTTTATACCTAGCTCTGCTAACAAAGATCGATCTTGAGGTCTAAGAACATACTCATCTGGGTGAATATAGATTTGTTCAATCAAGTCTTTGCTCAGATAAATAGCGGGCACTAACGCTTCAATATATTCAATCCCAAGGAAAAATGATGAGGGTAAACTTCCAGTGGTAACCCAGTTTGCAATAGCTTTTAGTTGTTCATCTGGCCATTGGAATAGTAAAAGCTCCATGAAATGATAAGTGCAAGGAATTATGCTTTTATTTGCTACTATTGCATTCACTGAGTCACGGTAATTAAACAAACTCAAAAATTTGACTACATGTTGTAACACAATGAACGATTTACCGTAGCCATCACTGGCAGTAATAGTTTGATTGCGATCTAATATCACCACTCTTCCATATCTTGGTTTGGCGTTTTTCTGGTTTAGAGAATCTTTTAGATGTTTATCTAATGAAGAAAATAAGTGCTTCTCTGTTAGATCCCTATAAGTTCTATAATTAAAGAATTCTTTATCGAAATTATTGCCCCCTCTTTCAGCAAAATTAAGCAGTTGATAGTGCGTGAGTCCTTCTTTATTTAGGAAGCTTGCGTTAAAGGTAACAACTATTGCAGAATTATTTCTGATAAAATCAAGACAACCGTGATATATTTTTTTTGTATTTTTCCTGTAACCAAGGTTATGAAGGCGGTTAATGATAGTGGTTTCGATGTTATTTTCAATTTTATATTTTGCGTTGAGTTGATCAATATTGGATACCACATCTGACCAAGTCTTTCTCGCTTGAATATGGGTTATTTCTGAGGAAGTAAGTGATGTGTTACTCTGTTTGAACGGTTTTGAAATCAAAGTGACAATTTCACTTAAATATTCTGCAAGCAATAGTTCATTCGGCACCCTTCTTAAGTTTCTTGCATACCAACTGAAAGAAGAAAATAAGTGACCTTGGTTATTATTATTAGCATTAATAATGTTCTCATTTTCTAGTGGTATGCCTTTCGGTAACAACTCCTGAATGAGATCATCTTGTACTATTTTAAAATAATCAACTTTGTTTAACCGAAAAAGACGCTGTAAAGTTATAAAGCAACTTACGGAGAAAAAACCTTTTTCGCGGGCAATTCCAGCTGCGCTTCTACCAGTGGCTAAAGATTGTCTTGTTGCAAGATCAATACCAGGAAATTTTGATAATAATCCTACTTTGTCAAAATTACCCTGTTCAGCGGCGATAAATAGAGCAGATTTGCCATCATTTTTTTTATGATTGATAATAGTTATATCAGGTACAGAAAGCACCAATTTCATTATTTCTAAACTTGCATAGTCAGCTGCATTTGTTACAGCAGTATCTCCAGATGAAATTATTGCGTTTACCTTTATATCTTTACCAGAGGCGATTAATAGTTCAACGCAATCTTGTCTATTATAAAATACGGCTACTGTTAAAGGTGTTTGACCATTTCTAGTGGGGCTGCTTATATCCGCTCCGGCCTGAATAAGACACTCTAAAATTGATTTATCAATATTTTTATAACAAGCTATGACTGTGGGTGAGTGCTGGTCCATATTCGTTGCAGAATTGGAAGTTTTAATATTTAAATTAATATTCTGTATTTTTGTTAAAGCTATAACTAGCTCAAGATTATTCGCTTCAATAGCAAGATGTAAAGCTGCTTTGCCATTATCAAGTAACTCATTTAAAATTTTTGGATTGGCGTTTAAGATGCTAATAGCAATTTGCGTTTTTTTATTTTTAAGGGCACTAAGAAGCTTGGCTTTTGGATTCATTGCTGACCTTGAAAAATTTTTTCGAAGTAGAGAATTGGCGTAAGTTTGATTACTCATGTTATATTAGTGACATTAAGTAAATCTTAAGTGGTCTTAAAGTTACGTTTCGATCCATGGCAACCGCATCAAAAACCCCCTTGACAAACATTTGAGGCTTGAATTTCCCTGGATTTCGCTACACTACATCCAGGCTACTTTGAGGGTGTTGTAGCCTGGAGGAAACGAAGTGTAATCATTAAGTGGTATTATTGATGAATAGCAGGATAGGTGAACAAGAAAATTAATAACACTCAGGACGATTTTATTTAAGAGGCACAGAATGACCATTCGTTATAAAAACCCTCCAGAAAGTCCTAAAACCAAGCAGCCACTTCGCTTATGGATAGCGTTTATTGCACGTCGTCTATTTCCTTTTAAAAAAATACCGGTACCTCAAGACCATTTAATTCCGGCCCCTCAAATTCTTGCAAATTACCAGCAACTCAGTGCATTTAATACGTTAACCTGGTTAGGGCATAACAGTTTTTTGATTAAGATGGATAACAAAAATATTTTGACCGATCCTTTTTTTTCAAATTACGCATCGCCTGTTCAAGGTACAGGACCTAGGCGGACAGTGCCGACTGCGCTAACGATTGCGCAACTGCCTCCAATCGATATTTTAATTGTAAGCCATGATCATTACGATCATCTCGACTTACCTACCATCAAAGCCCTACCTAATAAAAAAAATATTGTGGTAATAGTGCCTTCTAAGCTGGGTAAATATTTTTATCGTTGTGGTTATACGCAGGTGCATGAATTAGGTTGGTATGAAAATATCAACATTCACGCGCTTAAGATCACGGCTTTACCAGCAGTGCATTTTTCGAAACGTACGGTATTTACCAGTAATAGAACGCTCTGGGCAAGTTTTGCAATCGAAAGTGGAGATTGTCGCCTGCTCTTTATGTGTGACTCTGCCTATAGCCCTCTTTATAGTAAGTTGGGCAAGGAGTACGGGCCATTTGATTATGTGCTGGTTGGCATCGGAGCTTATCGTTTAAGAGAACTCATGTGTCAAGTGCATACTTCTCCACAAGAAGCGATTGAAGTCGGCAAAGATCTTCAGGCTAAAAATATAGTCGCAATGCACTGGGGAACCATTCAACTCGCAGACGATCCGCCCTTCGAGCCACCTGAATATTTTATAGCTGCCGGCCTGAAAGCAGGCTACACCCAAGAACAATTGTGGGTGATGAAAATAGGGGAAAGCCGCAAGATTTAGCATTGATCTGTAATTTAAGGATGATATAATCACACGTTTGGTTATTCCTCATGAAATACTTCATTAACCTCTCCTTGCTCAAACGGAATCGCAACTTCTGTTTCCTTTATCTTGGTCAGTTTGTCTCCTTTATAGGTGCCATGATAACCGTGGTGGCATTACCTTATCAGATATATCACATGACACATTCGACCTTGATGATAGGTCTTTTGAGTTTATTTCAATTATTACCGTTGCTAGTAACTGCCTTGATAGGCGGGGTATTCGCTGATCGTTATCATCGACGCATGTTATTACTGTGTGCTGAAATTCTACTTGCAGTGGGTTGTCTTTTATTGGCTATGAATTCTGCATATACACCCCGTATTTTGTTTATATTCATTATTGCCATCATCATGTCTGCAATTACTGGGTTACATCGACCGGCTTTAGATAGCATTGTCCAGCAAATAGTTAAAAAGGAAGACTATCCTGAAGTAGGAGCGCTAGCGACGCTGAAATTTAGCGTGGGGATGATAGCCGGTCCTGCTATAGGAGGAATTTTAATCGCCTCTGTAGGGTTAACTGCTACCTACATCGTGGATTTTGCTACCTTTGCATTTTCGTTACTAAGCCTACTTTTGATGACCCATATTCCTAAGCCGCTTGCTGGAAAGGACGAATCTACTTGGTCCTCATTAAAAAGTGGGTTTAAGTATGCAACTTCTAGACAAGAATTAATGGGCACTTATTTTGTTGATTTCGTTGCCATGATTTTTGGTATGCCTATGGCATTGTTTCCTGCGATTGCGGCCTCCTATGGAGGCGCTAAAACGCTCGGCTTATTATATTCCGCGCCGGCCGTAGGGGCCTTATTTATTTCGGTTTTTAGTGGTTGGACGAAACATGTAAAACGTCAAGGATTAGCCGTTGCTATATCCGCAGTATTCTGGGGAATTGCTATTGTCTTTTTTGGGTTGGCCTCAAATTTGTGGGTGGCTTTATTCTTTTTAGCTTTGGCTGGTGGTTTTGATTCTATCAGTGGCATTTTTCGCAGCATCATGTGGAATGAACTTATTCCTAATGATTTTCGTGGCCGTTTGGCAGGGATTGAGATGATTAGCTATTTGAGTGGCCCCAAACTGGGAGACACCGAATCTGGATTGATAGCGAGTGCTTTCGGAATTACCTTTTCCATCGTTTCAGGCGGTATTCTTTGTGTGGTGGGCGTGGGATTTTTATGTATGTTTCTGCCAAAGTTTTTAAGCTACCGTCCTAATAATGACTTCCTTGAATCAAGTTTAACTGTTGAGATGGAGAGATGAGTATGAGTAATCTCAAAGGTAAGAAAATATTATTGGCGATCACTGGTAGTATTGCTGCATATAAAGCAGCGGAATTAATTCGACTTCTTAAACCCCTGCAAGCTGATATTAAAGTGGTTATGACGAAGGATGCTTGCGAATTTATTACAGAACTTTCTATCCAGGCACTGTCAGGAAAACCCGTGCATCGAGAATTACTCGATCACGATAGCGAAGCGAGTATGTCACATATTACCCTGGCGAAGTGGGCTGATTTATTGCTGGTTGCGCCAGCCAGCGCCAACATACTGGCAAAGTTTGCAGGGGGTATAGCTGATGACCTATTAAGTACTCTATATTTAGCGTGCCCATCGCCTACGGCTATCGTCCCCGCAATGAATCAACAGATGTGGCGCCATGCGGCTACCGGTAGAAACAAAAATATCTTAACAGAACGTGGTGTACTTTTTTGGGGGCCTGGTGTGGGCTCGCAAGCGTGTGGCGATACTGGCCCAGGACGCATGATTGAGCCGAGCGAGATAATTGCTCACTTGGAGGATTTTTTTGCTCCAAAAATTTTATCTGGCCTAAAAATTATCATTACAGCAGGGCCTACCCGCGAATTAATAGACCCAGTCCGCTTTATCAGCAATTTTAGTTCAGGGAAAATGGGTTATGCATTAGCCGCCGCCGCGCGCGAACTCGGGGCTCAGCCATTATTAATCTCTGGGCCGACCCATTTGCCTTTCCCAAGTGGTGTTGCAACAATCTCTGTTCAAACTGCGCAAGAGATGCACGACTGTGTAATGAGTAATATTGCCGGCTCTGCTATTTTTATAGCCTGCGCCGCCGTTGCCGACTATAAGCCTGCAAATGTCGCTACCCAAAAAATTAAAAAGCCAGCCTTACCTATTATTGAATGGGAAAAATGTCCCGATATTTTGATGGCGGTGAGTCAATTACCAGAGCCTCCTTTCTTAGTGGGGTTTGCCGCAGAATCTGAAAATCTCTGTAGTCATGCCAAAGATAAGCTTGCGAAGAAAAATCTCGATATGATTGTGGCCAATCTAATTGGACATCCTGACTCTGGATTTGATAGTGATTTTAATGAAGTTACCGTGATCACCCACGAACACATGACTGACATTCCGCACATGGAGAAAAGGCAGCTTGCGTATAAATTATTAGCGTTGATAGTCTCGCAATATCAAAAAAAACGAGAGGACTTACTGTTGTCCGCATCCAGTAATTTACTGGTAACTGCTCACCCCTAGAAGCAGAGGTCCACTTTTGGCGGAATTTAAATGATTTTTCACAACAAAACTGCTCACATACTCATGTATGCTCCGCTTTTTCTTATGAAAAATCATTTAAATTCCGCTCAAAATTGAACCTCCTAGCCAACGAATCACTTTGGGTGCGAGTAGCTACATTTACTGTAGACAAACCTGGCAATTGAACCCATAATTGCCCGCTTTGCTTAACCACACACCATAGGTATCGGAGGCTTATTGTAATAGCTTGTGTCTATTCTCTGCCATCGTTCTAGCGGCTCTCCCCCAGGAGATCCCAGTATATGAGGGTACGTAGATGAATGAAAATATCATCGAAGTAAGAAATGTCAGTAAACACTTTAATAATCACCAAGTGCTGAACGACATCAATCTTCAAATTCAAAATGGTGAGTTTCTCACACTTTTGGGACCATCTGGATGCGGCAAAACCACACTGCTTCGTCTTTTAGCTGGGTTTGAGGAACCCGACCAAGGTTCTATTTGGTTGCAAAATAAAGAGATAACCACTACTCCGCCCGAGATTCGCCATGTGAATATGGTGTTCCAAAGTTATGCGCTTTTTCCCCATATGACGGTTTACGAAAATGTAGCGTTTGGTCTGCGTTGTCAAAAAATGTCCCATGATATTATCAAACAAAAAGTCACCGAGGCGCTCGCGGTCGTAAAATTAGCCAATTTTGCAGAAAGAAAACCTCAGCAGTTAAGCGGCGGCCAACAGCAGCGGGTAGCAATTGCAAGAGCGGTGGTTAATCAGCCAGTCGTCTTGCTACTGGATGAACCATTTAGTGCCCTCGATTATAGTTTGCGCAAAAACATGCGCATCGAACTAAAAGAATTACAGCGGCGTTTAGGAATCACGTTTATTTTTGTCACTCATGATCAAGAAGAGGCACTTTCGATGTCTGATCGTATCGTAGTGATGAATCAGGGACGTATTGAACAGATGGGATCGCCGCGTGATGTATATGAAGAACCAAAAAATTTATTTGTTGCTGGTTTCGTGGGTGAGGCAAATATTTTTGAAACTAAAATAGAGAAAAGCTCTCCCTCTGAGGTAGAGGTGCTTATCGAAGGGCAAATATTCCGCTGCCAAAATAAAAAAGACTTAAAAACAGATCAAGAAGTACATGTCATGTTGCGCCCCGAAGATATTAGAGTATGGGATCAACGCGAAATTGAGGATACAAGTGATATGTTACCGGGCTCTGTGGAGCAGGTTATCTATAAAGGCAGTACGGTCGATCTTATTGTACGGTTGAAGAGCAATAAATTAATTTCTGCAAGTGAATTCTTTGATGAAGACGATGAGAAGCTAGAGTATGATGTGGGCGAAAAAGTATGGGTACATTGGACTTCAGGCTGGGAGGTGATTATCCCACATGAATGAATATCCTCTCTTTAAAAGATTTTCGTTAGGACTCATCTGGATTTGGCTGACCGTTTTTGCGTTTTTGCCGATAGTATTGGTGATTACGGCTAGTCTATTACATCGCGACAGTATGACGCTGTTGCGATTGCCATTTACAGTTACAAATTACCTGCACCTATTTAATAATGCCTACGTTAAAATTTTTTTAAAGTCTTTTGAAATCGCAGGGCTCAGCACACTATTGTGTTTGCTCATCGCTTATCCGTTTGCGTACCTCATCGCACAAACCAAGGTTAAATATAGATCGCTTCTCCTGCTGCTAGTCATCATTCCTTTTTGGACCAGCTCACTGATCCGAACATATGCCATTATGGCCTTGCTAAAAACAAAGGGCATATTAAATCAGTTCTTACTTATTACCGGAATTATTCATCACCCTTTACAGTTACTTTACACTGAAACTGCCGTATTTATTGGCTTGGTTTACGATTTGTTGCCTTTCATGATCCTTCCGCTTTATGCAAATATCGAAAAATTGGATCACACTCTCGTAGATGCAGCCCGTGATTTAGGCGCTAAAAAAATCACAATTTTTTTACGTATTATTTTGCCATTAACCATGCCAGGTATCCTTGCCGGCATCATGCTGGTCTTCTTGCCCGCGATGACGCTGTTCTTTGTGCCCGTTATGCTAGGAGGGTCAAAAACAATGTTATTGGGTAACTTAATTCAAAATCAATTCCTCACCTCCAACAACTGGCCGATGGGAGCTGCGACCAGCGTCTGCTTACTATTAATTATGGCGGTTTTAATAGCTATTTACTGGCGAAATTCCAAGAGTGAAAATAGGCAGGATTTAGTGTGAATAAAACCAGCAAATTTTTTTATCTCACCTCTGTCTATTTATTCTTATACCTTCCAATAGTAGTTGTCGTCATTTATTCCTTTAATAATGCATCGCGTTCTCTTGTGTGGCATGGCTTTACATTAGATTGGTACAGATATTTATTACAGGATAGCAGCTTATTGGTGGTTGCTTGGCACTCGTTGATAATTGGTATTTTAGCAGCGACTATAGCAAGTTTCATGGCAACTTTAGCGGCAACAAGTCTTTACCGCTATAAGTTTTATGGCAAACGATTTTTACATGGCTTACTTTTTATTTTGATTGTGTCTCCGGATATCGTCATGGCCATCTCACTTTTAATGCTTTATTCCTGGCTCCAAATCCCGCTAGGATTTTGGACGTTATTATTATCCCATATCACATTTTGTATGCCTTTTATCACTATTATCATTTATTCTCGGATGACTTCTTTAAATAAATACATTTTCGAAGCCGCTAAAGACCTCGGTGCCAATGACACAGTGATCTTTAGACGTATTATTATTCCTTTGTTATGGCCAGGAATATTATCTGGATGGCTAATTGGATTCACCTTGTCATTAGATGACGTCATTATTAGTTATTTTGTGACCGGGCCAAGCTTTCAAATTTTACCCTTAAAAATTTATTCATTAGTCCGCATGGGGGTTAAACCCGAAATAAATGCGTTATGTACACTCTTATTAGTCTTCACTTTAATTATTGTTTTAGGTTCGCAATTAATGTTGAGAAAAAAACAATGAGAATATTATTCTATTGCATGCTTTTACTGGTGAGTAGTGTGGCATCAGCTAAGCAAATTTTGAACGTCTATAATTGGGCGGATTACATGCCCGCGAATGTAATTAAACAATTCGAAAGCGAGACCGATATACAAGTTAATTATACGGAATATGATAGTAATGAAACTTTGTATGCAAAGTTAAAATCTAATTCACGTTTAGGCTATGATGTTATTTTCCCCAGTTCCTATTATGTTCATAGAATGCGACGCGAAGGAATGCTGTTAGCCCTTGATAAAAACAAATTACCTAACTTTAAATACTTAAACAAATCCTTGTTGAACCAAAACTTCGATCCAAATAATACTTACAGCATTCCTTACCTCTGGGGAACGACAGCTATCGTAGTGAACAGTAAGTATTTGTCCCCGCAAACTGTTACCTCCTGGAAAGATTTCTGGAATCCCAAATTCAAAAATCAACTACTTTTGTTTGATGATATGCGCGAAGTTTTTGCCCTCGCTTTATTTCGTCTGGGATATTCAATAAATGACACCAATCCTCAACATATTGAACAAGCTTACCAACAGCTCAAAAAACTATGGGAAAATGTAAAATTATTTAGTAGCGAAGCAGAACAGAATATTTATATCGATGAAGATGTCTATATAGGTATGGGATTAAACGGAGAAATTTTTAATGCCATGAGTGAAAATCCTAGCTTAGTATACATTTATCCGACGGATGGTTTTGAAATTTGGATGGATAATATTGCTATCCCCATTAACGCGCCACATCTTAAAGAAGCTTTATTATTCATTGATTTTTTAATGCGTCCTGAAATTGCAAAACAAATCTCCACAGCAACCGGTTTTTCCACTCCAAATCAGGCGGCGATAGCGTTACTGCCTGAAAAAATGCGCAAGAGTTACATTGTAAATCCAGATAATAAAATCCTGCAACGCGGTCAATTTTTGTTGGATTTGGGCGAAGTAAATGCAATCTACGAACAATATTGGAATATGTTAAAAATTGGTGAGTAGCGGATTGAATGCAGTATGGGCTTATAACTAACGCTTTCAGCTACTCTCATAAAATTGATAGCAGACATCTTCGGACATTTATTTGTCAGTTACTCTATTTTTTTTACAAAAAACTTCTATAATCAATAGGATGAATATTGATATATCGGACATTAAACCGGACATTTCGACATGTTAGATAGAGGTGAAAATACTTCGCTTATGGAGCCCTTGCTAATAGCAGAAAGCTCCCCACACCGCAAAAAGCTAACTGATCTTGTCATGGAGTTAGCTTCTAAATCTGCCGCATTTAAAAGTAGCTTGCCTTCTCCCATAAGGATATCTTTAGCAACCTTAGTTCGTGGAATGAATTGTTATTACAGTAATCTAATCGAAGGTCACGATATCCACCCCATTGCTATTGAGCAAGCGCTTCAAGGTCACTACAGTAATGATATCAAAAAGAGAAATTTACAATTAGAAGCTAAAGCTCATATCCTTGTACAGGAATGGATTGATAATGGCGGTATTCAAGGGAGTCTATTTTCTAAGGCTACAATAAGACAAATCCATACAGAATTTTGCAGCTTATTACCTGAGGATTTGTTATGGATTGAAAATCCCACCACAAAAAAGAAAATCCAGGTAGTACCGGGTCAGCTTCGTCAACAGGATGTTATAGTAGCTAATCATATTGCGATTAGTCCTGGAGCAGTCGATCGTTTCCTTTCTTATTCCGAGAATATATACCACCGTTTAGGCAAAGCAGAAACAGTTTTAGCGTTAGCGGCCGCGCATCATAGATTGTTATGGATACATCCTTTTCTGGACGGTAATGGTCGAGTAGCACGTTTACAATCTTACGCTATTACCCTTCAACTGTTAGATAGCTGTGGGTTGTGGTCGATAGCGCGGGGTCTTGCGCAAAACGTGAGTGAATATAAATCTCACCTTGCAAATTGTGATCTGCGTCGAAGGAACGATCTAGATGGTCGAGGCAATTTAAGCCAGGAAGCACTTATCGATTTCACCTATTTTTTTCTTAGAACTTGCATTGATCAAATTAATTTTATGGAAAAATTAATGCAGCCAGATAATTTAAGAGCCAGAATTTTAGTATGGGCAAAAGAGGAGGTTAGCCTGGGCAATTTGCCTTCACAATCCATTCAAATACTGGACGCTATTTTGTATCGCGGTGAAATCTCTAGAGGAGAAATTTCGGGAATATTAAATATTACTGATCGCCATGCCCGTCGCATAACTTCGTCCTTAATCGATAAAGGAATCTTGACCTCTGCAACACCAAGGGCTGCTTTAAAATTAGCGTTTCCAGCTACTCTTGCAAGCCGCTTACTGCCAGGTTTATTTCCTCCTGAATAATTATTTCAGGACAAACCTTATAAACTTTTTGACTGTATATCAGAGGTTAATCTCAGCTATCCGCTTCAAAATACCTAATCATTTATAGCATAAGATAAAATCATTATTCATGTTTAAACGTAACTATTCAGCCACTAGAAGCGAACGTCCATTTTCATTTTTCCTTTAAATGCAGTGCAAAACTGAACGTTCGAGTCAAATTCAAAAATTAGTCTGAATAGTTACGTTTAAACAAGCTATCCAATAACAAATTTAGCGCTAATTAAAATACAGTTTCTTTGGCTAAATAATTTAAAAAAATTGACCAATCTTCATCTATCGAGAAATAATCAAGTTTGTCGTGAGATAAATGCGACTACAGCTCTTATTTAGATTTATCTAAATTCACCTTAAAACAAGCTTAATTTTGTTAATATCTTGAGTATTTATGGCTGTATATCTTGCTTTTGTATCATTTGCTATTAAGATGAGAGTGTGTAAAGTTCCATACGTATAATTTCCGACTACTGCAATACTGCTATTTGTTCGTCACAAATTTTTTTTATCAAAACAAATTTGAAGGCAAGCTATAACTCCTTATTCGAATCAGGTGAAAAATGTTAAAAGACAAATTAGACAATTATTTTTCTATAGAGGATCTACCGCAAGAAATATTGCTGGAGATTATTTTTCTTCTGAAGACAAATGATAAGTTAAGTTTAAGGCAAGCGAGTACGTCTTTTTCTCGTTTGATAAATCGTGAAGGCGCATGGAGCGGGCAAATTAAAGGTTTTTATGCTGAAGAAAATATTTTTCCTAAACTAATAGAAGATAATTTCCACAAAAAGATCAAACAACGGAATCTTTCTGCTGGTGATTTAACAAAACTTTTAAAAAATTTAAAGAATGCTAATGGCGACTCTCTTATCGAAATTGATGAAGAAAAAGCACGAGAGATTCTTAGTGCTAAAGTTAGAGTAGCCAATTATTTAAGAAACAGGGACATGGTTTTGCCACATGTCATCTGCTTACTAATTACGCTAGCGGTACTCATAACGGGTATGACAGTCTTTTTTTATGATGAAAAGGATTATGATAGAGCTGTTAATACTTGTCATGAGTATGACATGCGTGAGTTAGCTTTACTTAGGTGTGTGGCTTCTACAAACCGATATGTCGCAAAACGAAGTTTTTTTAGTATGCCAGGCGCTTTTGGTAGCGGCGCTATTCTAAAATATGTTGATTCTGCTCTTCATTTTAAGCTAATCAAAAAGGATTATATGCATATATTAGATGATCAAGATGAAAGGCGAAGTTTAATGTCCAAGGTGGCTTGGTTAACTTTTAAAAATAGAAATGTGATTTCTTTTGCAATAATATTGCCGATGACATTATCTATTTTAAACAAAATTGCTTTCTCTTTAGAGATTGATGTTAGTCCCTGTTTTGAAGGTGACGATCTAAGTCTAATTTGCCTCGAAGAAAAGCGTGACCAGCAAATAGAAATAAACGAGCGTTTTCTTGCTATTATAGGAGCTGTAGCGGGTTATTATGTGCCTGCTGCAATAAATAGTAGTTGTGAGATTGTAAAATATTTGTCCAATAAGATATCGCAATGCTCTAAAGATGACATTGTTCATAAAGCTACTAATGTAGGTTCCAATGCATGGACTTCTGTAAAGACAGGCATACAGTCATTCTCTAATTTCTTTTTGCAGCGAAGTTCTTATGCGGAAACCCTATCAGAAGATGAAGTACCACTTCTCAGAGTTATATAAAAATTTTTTGTAACTATTCAGCACTAATTTTTGAATTTTGCTCGAACGTTCAGTTTTGCGCTGAATTTAAAGGAAAATGAGAATGAAAAAGCGCAGTATACAGGGGTATGTGAGCAGTTTTCTTTTCATTTTTCCTTTAATGAGGCACCCTTAATAATTTGATAAGCTTTTTTAAGTATGATTGTGCATTAATTTAACAAAGGTAAGAGCAATGCTATTTAAAGAATTTTATTCAAATCTAGAGCGTGATTTTTTGCGGAAACAGGATTCCACAGGCTTTAATTTATTCCGTCAAATGGCGGACACTAAGCTTAATAGATTAAATAATTTTAGCGATGCAGATAAATCTGATATAAATAAACTGATTGATTTTATTTGTAATAATATTTTTGAGGGTGAAGAGGAGATTGATAAAAATAAATACCAAGGATGTAAAGACAAATTTGAGTCCTTTATCCAATTCCTTTTTTTTAGAAGTCTTAGACTCACCAACATAATGAATAATGTCGACTTAAATCTTAATGATTTATGCCAACACTATCTGAACGTTCAACCCAAAGAAAAAATGGTGGTCAAATTTAAAGATGCCTCATCAACAAAGACCCGGAATCTAGTTTCCCGTTTAATCGAACATTTATCTATGATGACAACCACCCTCAGTACTCCTGGTTATATTCAAATTATTAACGAAGGATTGATGCATTTCGCCTCCAAAGACGAAACTGACGTATTGCTAAAGCCCGAAAAAACTGCAACTTCTTTGATAAGAATGTCAAATAGTAATCCTCAATCCATTGTCTGGACTATTAATCATTATGAAAAAGAAGAAGAAAAAGAAAAAGATGAGTGGCGATTACGTTTACTGTTAAACACAAATAAATGCCCCACACCCGTTGCTGAAGTTGCAATCAAGTTTAAAGATTTCGCCAGCGATACTTCGGAACAAGACTATACTTTTTTAGCATTTAAGTCTTTTGACAGGTTGAAAACATATGTCAAAGAAACGTGTGACGATTATTGTATTGCTATAAATTTTGAACGTATTTGTGGTGGAAGCTCGAAAGCAGACTTCCTGGATAAGCTGTCAAATCCGGACTATGTGAAAATTATGCAACATGAGCATGACAAGATATATTATGAAGCCGCATCTAGCCCAGCACAACAACTTGGCATGTTTGGCATTCTTTCAACTCCTAATAATCGCGGTGAGAATAACAACAACAATAATAATATCAATAATAATAATTCAGACTCCCCAGGAGAAGCTCAATACTACGATGTTTAATAAGATGGTAAATGTCATTATGACGTTGAGTTCAAGGATGAAATCTCTCTCTGCACAAATTTAAAGTCAAAAATTTGATGAAGCGAATACAAGAAGTACTACATTTTCTCAGGATGAGACGCGACAAAGGAAGAGTAAGCTCGCCCTCTTGAAGAGGGGAGATGTAAGGGCGTAATCTCTTACGCCTATGTAGCCTTAATAAGGAAGGACTAACACCTTAGTTCTCCCAGGCTGACCCACAAATTCTTCATTGAGCCATTTTGCATCTTCATTGAAAAGCCGGACACAACCATGGCTGGCATTGTAGCCCGGGACCTCATCAGAACCATGCAGGGCGTAACCTCCTTGAAAAAACATTGCATAGGGCATGGGCGCGCCACCTTTTTCAACGGGAAATTGTTTAGAAATGCAGTTTTTGCCTCGAACGTCATAGATTTGAAAGCGGCCCATCACTGTTTTACCGGGTTCCTTGATATCGTAGCACCATTCCCGACCGCCTGAAGCGGGCCCCCATTTAAGCAGCACACCTTCTGTATCATAAGCACCCCAAGCCAACAAAGTTAAGTCAACAACAATGAGCTTTGATCCGGGAGAGGAAATGGTAAAAGGGAAGGGCGATAAAGCCATAATATCTATTGTTTCCAGCTCGGGGGGGACGGCTACATACATTCCTGACTTAAGCCGGGTATTCATCCTATTCAAACGCTGAACAATATTTCGTTGATCGGGATCTGGAAAAAGTCGATTCCATGTATCTCCGCGTTGGGCTTGAATAGATTCATATTGATCGGTTTCACATAATTTCGTACTAAAATATTCTTCTGCTTGGACGGCGGTAAAAGAGAACAACGTGCTGAATATTATTATTGTTATTGCTTTATACATTCTTATCTCGTTAATTTAGGCATAGCGTCAGATTTAAAATAAAAGAAATTAGGTAACTACTCGCACCTAAAAGGGGACGTCCTAGCCAACTAATCACTTTGGGTGCGAGTAAATACAAAATTAGCTATATTTGCAACTCTTGTTTAAGGCATTTATTACAAAAATGCTAGCTGTTCAACTAAATATGGACGTTGTTGCCACGTTCTAAATTAGTGCTGAATAGTTATAAAAAATGTTAAACTCTTTTGCTTATTTTTTGATAAAATTTCTAGCCTTTGTATGGACGAGGAGATAAAAGTGTTACATTTTTTTGCCGAATATGGCCTTTTTTTAGCTAAAGTAGCCACGCTGGTGCTGGCCCTCATTGTGCTAATTTCCTTTATCATTGCTGCTGCTTCAAAGGGCAAATCAGCAAAAGAAAAACTCAAGATCAAGAAACTCAATAAGCGGTTTGAGGATTATAAGGACACCTTAAATGACCAAATCTTAAATAAGAATGAACTAAAGCAGATAGCGAAAACTGACAAGAAAAAAAATAAAGCCGCTAAAAAACAACCCCATACACGTAAAAGAGTTTTTGTGTTGGATTTCAATGGGGATATAAAAGCTTCCGCAACTACCTCTTTACGTGAAGAAGTGACAGCTATTTTGACCGTCGCAAATCCGAGTGATGAAGTAGTGGTAAGGCTTGAAAGCCCTGGCGGAATTGTTCCTTGTTATGGCCTTGCCGCTTCACAATTAAAGAGATTGCGTGATAGAAATATATTTTTAACTATAGCGGTCGATAAGGTAGCGGCTAGTGGGGGCTATATGATGGCCTGCGTAGCTAACAAAATTTTAGCTGCTCCATACTCTATCATCGGATCAATAGGCGTCGTTGCCCAGTTACCGAATTTCCATCGTTTGTTGAAAAAAAATAATATTGATTTTGAGCAAATCACGGCGGGAGCTTATAAACGTACCCTGAGCATGTTTGGTGAAAACACGGAAAAAGGCCGCGAAAAAGTGCAAGAAGATGTCAATAATGTTCATGAAATATTCAAAGAATTTATTATAGAAAATCGGCCTAATATCAACATTGATGAAATTGCAACGGGAGAACATTGGCACGGTGTACAGGCGCTAAATTTACAACTCATCGACGAATTGATGACCAGCGATGATTACTTGCTGAAGTCAAGTTTCGATAAAGATATCTATGAAGTGCATTACGAGCCCAAAAAATCGTTTGCCGATAAGTTCTCGCTTTCATTAAAAAAAGCTTCCGATGAATTTTTAGGGCCGACTCAGAAGTTTGAGTTGTTCTACTAATGCATAGCCATTCGCACGATCACGGCGACCATAAACATAATCTCACTCAAAATGTGCTGATTATTTCTATGATACTTGCCTTTGTCTTCGCAGGCATTGAAGGTGTTGCAGGTTGGTGGTCTCAATCTCTCGCCCTACTCAGTGATGCCGGCCATATGTTTTCCGATGCGCTGGCTTTGGCACTTGCTGCGTTTGCAGCATGGGTGGCGAAGAAACCGCCTTCAACGCAACATTCCTATGGTTTAGGCAGAGCAGAAATTCTAGGCGCATGGGCAAGTAGTTTACTCGTACTAGCGGTAGCCATTTTTGTGGTGGTTGAAGCCATACAAAGACTTCATGCTCCGCAGCCCGTCTCGGGTGGGGTGGTGATGCTAGTCGCTTTTTTGGGTGTTGTTGTCAATATAGGCATCGCCTGGATATTAACCCATGGAGAACAGAGTCTCAATGTGAGAGCAGCGGTGCTCCATGTCATGGGGGATTTACTAGGATCTGTTGCTGCACTCATTTCTGGAGCCGTGATTTATTTTACCCATTGGACTCCAATAGATCCTATTTTATCCATTTTTATCTCGGTCTTAATTGTGGTTTCAAGTTTTCGCTTACTCAAAGAATCGCTAGTAATACTCATGGAAGGCGTTCCACTACATTTAGATATCAATACTATAGGCAAGGCCATGGCGAGTATTGACAAGGTAAGATCGGTTCACGATTTACATATTTGGACCTTATCCTCGGGGGTTATCGTTTTAACTGCCCATGTGGAAATTGATGAGTTTCATCAGTGGAATGATATTCTGCATACTCTTCGATCAATGCTAATCAAAGAATACAAAATTGAGCATGTCACCTTGCAACCCGAAACACATACTCACGTAATTTATCATATGCCTTCACGCCCGATTTAGAGTGGGGCCCTCACCCCAACCCTCTCCCGCGAATGCACTTAAGAGAATTTTAGGATAGTCATTTACGCGGTAGAGGGAGAAATAGGGATGCATGCTATGAAAACTCTCTGTGCGCGTTTCTCCCTCTACCGCGTAAATGACTATCTTAAATTCTGCCAAGCTAAATCGCGGGAGAGGGTTGGGGTGAGGGTTTTTAAAATAGTACACGCTGCCTCGTGGGAAATATGTCCCAGACAACATGGAAGTACCTGGCACGACGCTGACTGGACCCACGAGCCATAAATTAGAGCTTCACCAACTAAGAATTTGCTAATCAATATAATTAATAAGATAATTGCGGGGGTCATTTTTTGACTGTTCACAAACACGGATGATTTTATTTAAAGGAATATACTATGAATAATGAAAATGTAGTTGATCACCCTCTTTCTATTGATTGGCAATTGAGTATTACATTGGCTGGTGGTGATAAAAAATTAGCCAAAGATTTATTGGAAATGTACATAGCAGATTTACCTAGATCGAGTGAGGCTATTCATGCTGCCCATCTCGAAAAGCAATACGGTGAATTGCTTAATCAGGTTCATAGGCTTCACGGCGCATCATGCTATTGTGGGGTGACACGATTGAAATCTATACTGTCCAACATGGAATTTGCTGCAAGAGAAAAACAAACTCAACAATTTGAAGACGCCTTACATGAATTCGATGAAGAAGTGAATAACGTTATGGCTTCTTATAAGATGGTTAGTTTCGCGTAGTTCTTATTATATATGAGGCATCATGGCAATATTTAGCAATAATGTAGACCCCGCTGAGATAGCAAAATTTTCATTGTTAGCTGAAGATTGGTGGAATCCATTTGGAAGCTCCAAACCATTGCATGATATTAATCCTCTACGATTTGAATTTATCAAAAAATATACCCCTCTCAGTAATATGGCTATTTTGGATATTGGCTGTGGAGGGGGAATTTTATCTGAAAGTTTAGCCAAAGAGGGCGGTAAAGTTACGGGAATTGATCTTTCCGAAGACGCTATTAAAGTTGCGACCTTGCATTCCCAGGACCAAAATGTCTCTGTCACCTACCAGGTGGCTTCTGCAGAAGATTATGCTGAGGAATTTCCCGCTCAATTCGATATAATCACGTGCATGGAACTTTTAGAGCATGTCCCGAGCCCTGATTCCATTATTCAGGCTTGTGCAACATTACTGAAGCCCAAAGGCCATCTTTTCCTCTCCACTATTAATCGAAACCCGAAAGCGTATTTATATGCGATCCTCGGTGCGGAGTACTTACTTAAACTCTTACCCAAGGGAACGCATCAATACGAAAAATTCATCCGTCCTATAGAAATGGCCGAGATGCTGCACCAAGCTGACCTACAGTTGGCCCACATGTCGGGTATGCATTATCATCCCATTTTCAAAACCTACTCATTGACAGATGACGTTTCCGTCAACTACTTAGTGCATTGCTACAAGGGATGAAGTTGATAGATAAACATAAGTCAGGCATAATTTCTCGTTATCCTTTTTAATAGTGAGTTAGATGACTTTCCCCAAAATAAAAACCGTTTTATTCGATCTTGATGGCACCTTACTGGATACAGCCCCTGACTTGGCCTACGCATTAAATAAACTCTTAGAGCAAGAAGGACTCTCGCCAGTTTCTTACGAGAAAGTAAGAGAGGTAGCTTCTGATGGTAGCCGGGCATTGCTGGCGCTAGGTATGCAGGTCAACGAAGAACATCCCCAGTTTGATAACTTCAAAAACATCTTTTTAAAGTATTATCAGCAGCATATTAGTGTTAGTACTACGCTTTTCCCCGGTATGGACATAGTGTTGAATCATCTCGACGAACAAGGCATTGCCTGGGGCGTCGTGACCAATAAACCGAGTCAACTCACCCAGGTATTAATGTCAGACTTAGAGCTAACAGATCGCTGCGCTTGTATAATTGGAGCGGATGCAGCGCTTCGTCCTAAACCTCACCCTGATTCACTCTTGCTTGCCTGTGAAAAGACCCAATCGTTACCAAGTGAATGCGTTTATATTGGTGATGCTGAGCGTGATATAGAGGCAGCTAAATATGCAGGAATGCGATCCATCGCGGCGTTATATGGGTATTTACGTAATGATTGCTCACCGGAATACTGGCACGCTGATTATTATATCGATCATCCTAAAGATATTGTTTGTTGGCTAAATAAACAGCTTTCATTCGCCGAGTGCAATTAATGGGGTAGGTTGTAGATGATATCTATCTTACAACCTTCCCATATAAATAAATCCTTAGACCAAACTTTTGGTTACAATTTCGTAAACATCATTCGATAATTTTGGCACGTTAGATATACGTGTAAGCTCTTCTCTCATCAGTGCTTGGCGATCTTTGTCATATTTGCGCCAACGAATTAAGGGTTCAATTAATCTCGCTGCAAGTTGTGGATTAAATGAATCAATACTCATCACAAGATCCGCTAAAAAAGCATATGGTTCACCACTTTTGTCGTGGAACCGGAGATGATTATAATTTGTAAATGCACCAATCAACGCCCTTGTTTTGTTAGGATTTTTTAAGTCAAAACTGGAGTGTGACATAAGCGCTTTAACTGTTTCAAAGGTATGCGGTAATGTTGATATGGCTTGCAGAGAAAACCATTTGTCGACCACCAAGGGCTCTTTTTGCCATTGATCATAAAATTCATTAAAGGCCTCTTCACGCTCCTTAGAATCGATGTTAGTCAAGGCTGATAAAGCCCCAATGGTATCGGTAAGATTATTGGAGGTATGAAATTGTTTCATAGCCATGGCAAGAATTTCTTTTTCCTCTAATAACATTAAATAGGAAAGACTAAGGTTTTTAATGCGTCGTTGCCCCATCGCTTCTTTGTCTAAACTAAACTGGGAAATATTATTTTCATGATAAAGACGTAAAAAATCTTTTTTAAGTTGGGTCGCTAAATGTTTTCTCAAATTTTTGCGAACACAATAGATGGCGGTGATATCCGCACTATCCATCAACTCCAACAGGTATGTTTCCGCAGGAAAACTCAGCATTTCTGCCATAAGAAGTTTATCTAATTTTGAATTATTGAGAATAGTGCTGAACGCCTCGGTAAATTCATCACCAATTTGTAATTCTTGATCAGGTTGGTATTTATTTACCAACTTAATAATAAGTTTTGCAGCCAACTGTTGACCTGCATCCCACGAGTTAAATCCATCTGTATCATGAGACATTAAAAAAATGAGCTCTTCATCTGTGTAGGGATAGTGTAATTTGACAGGCGCTGAAAAGTTTCGCAGCAACGAGGGCAGCGGCTTTTGAGTAATATTGTTGAACACGAATTTCTGTTCCGCTTTGGTAAGCGAGATAACTTTTACTTTTTCACCTTCCTTGCTGTCATCACCCTCCAGATGTAATGCTAATTCTTCGCCCTCGGGACTAAGTAATGCCATACGAATGGGGATTAAATAATCCTCTTTTTGGGCTTGATCCGGCGTAGGAGGGGTGAATTGTTTCAGATGTAGCGTAAAGGTTTTTGTTTTTTCATCATAGTTTCCTGTGGCTTCCACCTGCGGGGTTCCTGCTTGAGTATACCAGCGACGAAATTGCGTAAGGTCAAGGTCAGAAGCTTGTTCCATTGCTTGTACAAAATTTTCTGTGGTCACAGCCTTGCCATCGTTGGTGGCAAAATAAATATCCATGGCTTTTCTAAAGGTTTCTTTGCCGAGTAAGGTTTCCATCATGCGGATGACTTCGGCGCCTTTATTGTAAACCGTAACCGTATAAAAATTGTTTATCTCAATATAAGAATCTGGTCGGATGGGATGGGCCATGGGGCCAGCATCTTGAGGAAATTGAAAATTGCGAATCACATTGACATCTTTAATGCGTTTAACTGCGTGAGATGTCATGTCAGCGGTAAAATTCTGATCACGGAAGATAGTCAGGCCTTCTTTCAACGTAATTTGAAACCAGTTGCTCACTGTTACTCTGTTTCCAGACCAGTTATGAAAGTATTCGTGACCGATAACACTTTCAATATTGATATAGTCGTCATCGGTAGCCGTATCCGGTTTTGCTAAAATATACCGGTCATTAAAAATATTTAGTCCCTTGTTTTCCATCGCTCCCATATTGAAGTCGCTTACTGCAACTATCATGTAGATATCTAGATCATATTCACGGCCGTAGGTTTCTTCATCCCAGCGCATTGCCCTTTTAAGCGAGCCCATTGCATAGTCGCTTTGTGATAGGTTGCCTTTTTCCACATAGACGCGGAGCAACACTGTGCGCCCAGACAGGGTGTCAAAAGTATCTTCTAGCCACTCATAATCTCCGGCTACCAGCGCAAATAAGTAACAAGGTTTAAGGGAAGGGTCTTCCCACATGACCCATTGTCGGTTTCCTTCAAGCTCCTTACTGTCCACCAAATTACCATTAGACAACAACACAGGATAACGCGTTTTATCGGCGGTAATAGTCGTAGTGAAGCGAGTGAGTACATCAGGTCTATCTAAGAAGTAAGTGATGCGTCGAAAGCCTTGGGCTTCGCACTGCGTGCAATAATTTCCCTTTGACTGATATAAGCCGCTCAACGCTTTATTTTCAGCCGGTTTGATCAACACTTCAATTTCCAGCGTAAATTGATCTGGAACTTGCGGAATAATAAGCTTGTCAGCGGTCACTTCATATTGATCGGGATGAAGCGTTGTACCTTCAAGAAGAATCGTCCTTAATTGTAACTCCTCTCCATTTAAACAGAGACTATTATCCCCCTTAGATTCTGGATTGCGGTAGATCTTCAGGATACTTTTTACAATTGTGTAGTCAGGATGTAGATCGAAATGGAGGAAGACATTTTCAAAGAGGTAGTTACTTGGTTCATAATCCTTGAGATGGGTCTCTTGGGGTTTAGTCATTTTAGCCATCAGCGTCTCCCTGCATTTTTCAATAAGGCAGTGATTATAGCAATTTTCTCCCTAAGGACTAGAAATTAGATTCATTTTTAGTTACATTGGTCGCCAATACTAATTTTGCTTTTTATAACTCCTTGAATAATAACAAAAACTTTTTTTGGTGATAAAAATCACTTTAGTTTGCTACAGGAAAAAATCATATGACCAAAGTAAGCAACCAAGGCGTTTTCCAAAGACGTTTTCTTCCCTGGCTTATGTTTGCTATGGGTGCCTCGTATTATTGTCTCACTTATTTTCTGCGCGTTTCTCCGAGTGTCATGAAGAAGGATTTACTTACCCATTTTAAAATTACAGCCACAGAATTTGGTAGCTTAAGTTCAGCCTATTATAATGCCTATACTCCTATGCAGCTTTTTGTCGGGGTTATTGTCGATCGTCTTGGAGCTAGAAAGGTGTTGGTATCTGCTTGCCTTATCTGTATGGTGGGTTTGAGCATTTTTATTCACGCTGAAACGCTGCAGCTCGCTAAAACAGGCCGTTTTCTGATAGGTTTTGGTTCTGCATTTGCCTATATTACCGTATTAAAATTGGTCGCTCTATGGTTACCTCCCAATCGATTTGCGACTGCGGCTGGATTGACGTCCGCCTTTGGTATGTCAGCAGGTATTTTTTCTCAAATATATCTAGCCTCCTTTGTTGAAAAAGTGGGCTATAAAAGTGCGCTTTCAACGGGATTAACTGCAGGTCTTATTTTATCAGTGATTTTATTTTTGGTAGTGCGGGATCGACCCAAAGCTCAACGTGCAGAAGCCAAGCTTCCGGGCAATCAATTAACCTTGGCCCAAACTTTACGCGGCTTAGGTTATGTTTTGATGAAGAAGGAAACGTGGGTAATTGGCTTTGTAGGTCTTCTTTTATACTTACCTGCCTCTGCCTTTTTAGATCTTTGGGGAATTCCTTATTTAGAAACCGCTTACCATGTGACCTCTGAAAAAGCAGCCATGATGATTTTCTTCGTTTATTTTGGTTGGATATTGGCAGGCCCATTAATTGGCGCCCTGTCTGACAAAATTCGCTTACGTTGTTTACCGCTGTTGGTAACCTCTATTTTTTCAACAATTTTTAGTGCGATGGCTTTTTATATTCCAAACTTACCTTTCCCCCTTCTCTATACCCTTTTATTCTTGTTCGGGGTGACTTGTGGCTCACATCCTTTAGTGTTTTCATTGAGCCGTGAAAAAAATCCAGAACAAATTTCAGGGACTGCAACGGCAACCACCAATTTTTTCATTATGTTGGGGGGGGTGTTATTCCAGCCTTTCATGGGTAAAATTTTAGACTGGCATTGGAGTGGGGCATTAATTGACGGGGTTCGTGTGTATACGTTATCTGATTACAAATTTGCGCTCGCAGTGGTACCTATTGGACTATTCTTATCGTGCATTTTAATTTTATTCATTAAAGAAACTCATTGTAAGATTCAAGAACAACCTTTACTCTAGTTGGAACGCTGATAAAGTTGAGGATGAATATTAATGTCGCAACTTAAAATTATCATTGAATTAGAGGGGCAGCCTTCAAATCCACCGCAGTTACTGACGTTATCGCACAATTCTTTTTTGAAACAGTTGCAAAGCAGCGCTTTTCGCTCTGAGCTGAGTTACTACATTATTTACTATATAGACACCCTCTATTCACAAATGCCAAAACAAGCTTCGGGCTTGCCTCGTGAGCTCTCTCTCGTTTGTGGCATATTAAAGCAAGCTATACCCCAGAATGATAAAGCTGGCTTTGCAACAAAGATTGCTGAGCTCGAAGAGATTCTAGAACTGAAGGTCTTTTTTGAAAAATTTACCGAGGATAACCCCAATTATAGTGGCAGCTTCACTAGTCATGATATGGCAGCAGGGACACCGCTTAGACTGGCGATTGAAAAAGCCAATAGATTGAGACGTCTTATCCTTAATACACATTGTGATTCTCTCACATCTAAGGTAAAAAAATATAATGGAGAATCAGAGGGCAAGCAATGGTCTACTCCTCATGATAAGGGACAATCCCTTGGTTGGAAACAACGTGCTAAAGCGTATTTTATTACCTATCCAAAGAAAATTTTTAGTGGTTTTATAGCTAGGGTAACTGCTTTGTTAGATAAGTTGTACCCTAAGAAACCCGCCCCAGCTGCTATGAAAGTTGAAGTGCCTGTGGTAAATATTCAGCCTAATGAAGTGACACAATCCATTGCTGGTAAAGATCCATTAATTGAGAGCCTACTCAATTTAGCAGTGCTAGTTAATTATCCTTGTCCTTTAGTATTATCAAAGTTGACAGGTGAACAAATTATTTCCACGCTGCAACTGCAACATGAGAGTCTGAGTTCGGATCAGTCAAATAATCCACATGAACTTGTAAAAAAGTATTTTCAGAGTGAAGGTAATCTAACGAAAAATATAGATTTTTACTCAATACATCAATTAATTGCAAATAATCCGTTTCTTAAACATTTCCGCCCACGAGACTATGTTTCACAACTTGATTTTCATTATTATTCGATTAAGGTGCAGTTATTTCTTCAGCTATTAGATAATAAGCTAATCAATACTAATGATGTCATTCGCCAGGAAAAAACTCAGACTGATGAGATTGTGAAAAAAATTCATGCGGTTCGACCAGTAGATGTAGGGCAAAACTATTTTTGGAATTTGATTTGCCACCCCCAGCAAGCCGAGAATATCGCAGATATTTACAAAAGTTTTGCTCCTACTTACCCGGCCATTTTTGAACATGAATGTCAACGAATCAGAAAAGTACTCATTCGCTTTATTGATGAACTAAGTCTGGAAAAGAGGACTAATAGTCAATTAGATGATGCGTGTTTAATGAATGACTTTATACATCTTATACAAGCCTCAGAGATAGGCGCAGTAGTTAAAGTAAATTTAGAAATCATGTTTGCAGAGAATTCGACTGAATACAATACCGAGTTTTTTATGCGTTCGCTAAAGAAGATAAGCTGGAATGATTCATCCTTACCTGAAAGAATTGACCAATCTATCATCACTAATATGGGAAAATGGAAACCTAACCTCGTCTTAATGGGTAGATTTTTAGTTGCGGCTGATGCAACACTCGCGCCTCAACTGCCATCGGGGATAGAACTTCTAAACTTGTTTTATATGACACTCCCTAAATTAAGTCTTGAACACATTGTGGACAGTGTGCAGAAAATACTCCCTCAATCTCAGGATCAGTCTATAGCCTGGAATTTTTTGAAAGGAAGACTGGAGAATTTCTATGCTACCACAGGTCTTGAGGAAGATTTAGCCTGCTTGCAAAGGGCTTTCAGCAAGATGAATAACCAGATCAGCCATAATGCTGGACAACGATGCTGGGCGCCCTTTAGCAACACCTGGAGAGGTGATCCTCCTCCTCCTCCGCCTAACGCTCCTACACTTGTATATTAGTCCTTCTTGTAATCCCTCAAATATCTGTTTATAATTCATCCCCTCTGTAACGGGAGAAGCAATGGATGGCTGAGTCTGATAACAGGCCCCGTGTGAATGCAGAAGATATACAAGGATATTCTTCGTCTTTCACTGGGTACCTACCTAAACAAAATTTTGGGAAATTAATTTCCTATATCTATGATATTGTCTATCAATCGTACCTTCCTTTTTTTCTCAATTATTTAAATAAAAAACTCGATGAGTTTGAAAAGAAAAGTCAGGTAGAAAATCTGCAAAATATCACAAAAGTAACTTCGTTATTACGTGAATGGTTTAAAATCAAAAAAACATTTAAAAAGCACAATATTAAGAATGTGCAACCGGATCTTTATAGTCGTGCTGAGTCGTTGAAAAAAATACTCCTCAAAAACTCACTTCAAAATATGATTGATCTCAACACAGAGCCCCATAAAGTTAATTACCGTAATAGTTATCAGCAATTCAGTTCGCTTATGAAACCCACGAACACCGCTAGATCACAGATTACCTATAATATTCCAACAAGATTACATTGGCGTTCTGCTGAAGCTCAAAACGAAATCAATTTCGTTCCTAAACCTTCAATTATGTCGCGCATTTATCTGCATACATCGTTTCATCACTTATCAAACATACTGTCAACTAAGGTGATCAATAATTTGTTTGACAATGATAAAGTCAAAATTTGTGATGCAGCCTTTGAGACCAATGATGCTGAATTAGTCTGCGGCATTAGTTTAAAATTGACACCGGAAATACTTCCGGAAAAAGGCAAGAACCCTTCCTTCTGGCAACAACTACAGGCTCACACTGTTCCAAGAATGCTCTCCCACTTGCAAGACATGAATTTAAGCGAGCATATTGGGGAGCTATTTTTCAAAACGCCAAGTCATTATGCTGATTTTATGAATCTATTACAGAACAATAAGCAATTTGATCTTCTTAGCCTGGTAAGATCCCTAGATGAAAAACAGCAAATTGTTATTCATCAAAATTCTTCCGAATTAAGGATGATGTAACCTTTAGAGTGCGTGCTGAGTGTCCCGCAACTGAGGTGAAGTAGTATTACAGAAGACGCTGTAAACAAAAAAATGTATCATCAAAATATTCATTTATTAGTTGGTGATGCATGGATTTGTATTCTATAGCAAGTTTCATTTTGACCTTGGCAATTTTTGTTGCCTATATCAATCATCGTTTTATAAAAATGCAAACTACCATTGCTATTATGATGGCATCGATGCTTATTTCATTAGTGCTGATTATATTTACGCATGTGGGTCTCTATTCTTTTCCACAAACTACAATACAACTCATTACCCACATTGATTTTAGTAAGCTGTTAATTAACGGCATGCTCAGCTTTTTATTGTTTGCTGGTGCGCTTACTATCGATATTAAAACCTTACGTTCGCAACGTTGGGAAATATTCATCCTCTCTACTTTTAGCACCATAGCCTCTGCCTTGCTTATAGCCCTAGGGAGTTATTTCTTCTTACCCTTAATTGGCCTGCCACTAGAGTTTATTTATTGCCTGCTCTTTGGTGCATTGATTTCGCCTACCGATCCTATTGCTGTGTTGGCGACCTTTAAGCAAATAAAGGCTCCGAAGATACTCGAGTCGACTGTGGCGGGTGAATCACTTTTTAATGATGGGGTAGGAATCGTCATGTTTTTGGCCCTCTACCATCTCGCTTTTTCCCATCAAGCTGTCACCTTTATGTCTGTAACTATTCTTTTTACCCAGCAAGCCATTGGGGGTGTGATCTATGGCTTGATAATTGGAGTAATAGGAAGTTGGTTAATGAAGTTCACGGATGACCATAAATTAGAAATTCTGTTGACCATTGCCATCGCCACAGGTGGTTACACCTTTGCGCAATCATTAGATATTTCTGGGCCACTTGCCATGGTGGTTGCGGGTATTGTTGTGGGTAATTATGGGCGTAATCATACAATGTCAAAAGCAGCATGTACCATGCTAGATGAATTCTGGGAGCTTATTGATGAGATATTGAATTCGGTACTCTTTTTGCTGGTAGGTTTTGCCTTATTAAATATTATTAAAGGGCAGTCCCATTGGCTTGCAAGTCTTTTAGCGATTCCCTTAGTCTTGTTTGTACGGTACGTAACAGTAGCCATTCCGCTGAGCGTTTTTAAAATAAAAAAAACCTATTGCCCTCACATGATTACCATCTTAGTGTGGGGAGGACTCCGTGGAGGTTTGGCAATGGCACTGGCCCTCACCCTTCCTCTAGGAGATTCCCGCGAGCTATTACTGGTAATGACTTACTCCGTAGTGGCTTTTGCAGTGATAATTCAGGGACTTACAATTAAACCCCTTATTCAGCTCACTAAAAGTTAATTTCTTATTAAATGTCTACAGCTACCTTCACAAATAAATCTAATTAAACTACCTATTTTTGGGGCGCGAATTATACTTAATATAGAAGTTATAGGGGGAAACTATGCGCCCAATATGGAAAGGCCAAATCTCCTTTGGTCTGATAAATATTCCAGTTGAATTATATTCAGCTGCGAAAAAAACAGATCTGCAATTTAAATTACTTGATAGCCGTAATAAAGCAAAGGTTCGCTATGAACGCGTTAATGAAAAAACAGGCAGGGATGTGCCTTGGAGTGAAATTGTAAAAGCGTATGAAGTGGATAAAAAAAATTATGTGATCTTAGAGGAAGAAGATTTTAAAAATGCTGCTATCGAAAATACCCAGACGTTTGAAATAGAAGATTTTATTGATCGTAAATCATTAGATTGCACCTATTTTGAGAAGCCTTATTACTTAGTTCCCACCCAGCGCTCCGAAAAAGGTTATGTATTGCTACGTGAAGTCTTAAAGAAAAAGGAGGAGGTTGCCATTGGTAAGGTAATCATTCGCACGCGTCAATATTTAGCCGCCTTATTACCCCATGACGATGTATTAATGTTAAACATCCTACGTTTTGCTGAAGAACTTCGGGATACTACCGGCTTAAATGTACCAAAGGGTGGTATTAAGGAGTATAAAATTACCGCCAAAGAAGTTGAGATGGCTGAAAAACTTGTGGAATCGATGACGGTGAAATGGAACCCCAAAAAATACCATGATAATTATCGTGATGCGTTAATGGCATGGATTAAGAAGAAAGCAAAACATGGTCACATTCCTATGCCGGCTAAACAGGAAGAGGAAGGTAAAAGTGCAGAAATTGTGGATTTCATGGAATTATTGAAAAAAAGTATCAAGAAAAAAGTTTCTAAGGAGAAAAAAGACGGGGTTAAAACCACGGCTAAACGTAAGGCTCTTAAATAATACTTTAAAGGAGTTCCATCTATGAAAGATGATATGGAACAACAAATTAACGAATTGAAAGAATATTATCTCAATAAGTTGCCAGACAAAATTGAAGCGATTGAGACGGCCTGGCAAGAATATCTTGATGAATCGGTGATCGAGAATTTGCAGGTAATTTATCGCCAATCTCATAATATGAGCGGCTCAGCCGGCCTGTATGGTTATAAAGAAATTGGAGATATTGCTAAAAAAATTGATAAACAATTGCGGCAACTCCCCTCACTTAACACAGAAAATAAAGATAAAGTGAGTGCATTAATTCTTCAGCTGCGTAAAGCCTACCAAAAGCTAAAGTAAGCTGCCTAACGAATAACGTAGCCTGGATGAAGCGATAGCGGAATCCAGGATCCCTGGATTTCATCCAGGCTACATTGTTTGGAGCTATCAGCCCTAAACTTAGTGGGCAACAATTTCTCCTAGGCGTTTAGTCAGCTTCATGTTTTCACTGTAATCCACGGGAAGCACAATTACTGAAGGTCCCGTATTGTCTTTTTTGACTAATTCGAGGGTGGGGATGAAATCTTGGGGTTGTAAAATTCTGCGCGCATTACAACCGAATGATTTTGCCACACTGGCGAGGTCTGGATTGACAAGTTCAACATGCGATACTTGTTGATATAAAACTTCTTGTTTCCATTTAACCAGGCCGTAATAGTCATCTTCCCAAATAATTATAATGATCGGGGTCTGGTATTGAACAGCTGTTACCAATGCCTGGATGCTCATCATAAATCCACCATCCCCACAGACTGCCACGACGGTTTGCTCGGGGTTTAACCATTTAGCGATAATTGCTCCAGGGATGGCGCCCCCCATTGCACAAAATCCATTATAAATAAAACAGGTTTTGGATTTGTAAGCAGGAAATTGGCGGGCGACCCACATTTTGTGAGCGCCCACATCGCTAATAAGTATGTCATCTACCTTTAAGACAGCTCGTAGATCGTGGAGAATACGTTGGGGTTTGAGAGGAAAACAATCACTCGTGCTTTCTAAAGCTAAATCTTGGGTAATTTTCTCGCGCACGCTAGCGAATAAGTTCTCTTGTTTCATTTGACTGGGCGTTAACCGCATATTAAGTTCTTCGAGAATATATTTAATGCTGCCTAAGAGTTGTAAAGTAGGGAGGTATCTTTGATCGATTTCGGCAGGCCCTACATCTATATGGACTATTTTTTTTGATTCACCTGTATTCCAATATTCTGGCAGCCACTCAACTAATCGATAACCAATACAAATCACCAAGTCGGCTTGGTGAAATGCCTCTAAGGCAATATCACGCACCCCTAGCCCCACACAGAAAAGGGATTGTGGATGTTCAGTTGTAAAACTCCCTTTGCCCATGAAAGTGGTGGCCGCATAGATTCTAGTGCGCTCAATGAACTCTGCTAGTTCCTCGTCACATCCTTCTTGGGTGCAGCCGGGTCCAATTAAAATGATGGGTTTTTGAGCGGCTTCTATAAGCTGCAAAGTTTGATCAATACTTTCAATGGAATGACCAAATTTCATGTTAACTTGATCGGAAAATAATACAGTTGAGCTACTCACTTCCATTTTGGCAATGTCTTCAGGAAATTCAATCATCACGGCGCCCGGTTTAGCTTGGGTTGCCAGAGCAAAAGCCTTATAAATTACCTCGGGTATAACCTCTGCTTCTCTTATTGAGGTGGACCATTTAGTGACGGGTTTGTACATTGAAACCGCATCCATATTTTGGTGTGATTCTTTGTGTAATCGGTTAGTGGTTGCTTGTCCTACGATGGCAATGAGGGGAATATTATCCATATTGGCATTCGCGACCCCGGTTATTAAATTGGTGGCGCCCGGTCCTAATGTGCTCAAGCAGACCCCGGGTTTTCCTGTTATACGTCCAAACATGTCTGCCATAAAGGAAGCGGTTTGTTCATGACGGCAGGTTACGAACTGGATGGGGGAGTTTAACAATGCCATCATGAGATCAGCATTTTCCTCTCCCGGCACACCAAAAATAGCGGTGACTCCTTGTGCTTCCAAGCACTTTAAAAATAAGTCAGATGCATTCATTTCCATTCTCTCAACGTGAAATCCTTTTTTAAAAGAATAGTTGATAATTTCGAACTAGTTATGAATTCAGTGACAGTTTTTTAGAATCGACAATTACTTTTGTCGACAGAAGGTTTCTTTGGTGAAGAATAGAAAGATGAGCGCCCCAATTAGATAGAAAACGAGGATTGATAAAGAAAGGTGATAATCTCGTAATGAAAATATCCTTGCCCCATGGTCTAAGGTTCCATCCCAACCAAAATCCAGCATTTTACCAATAAAAGGCTCAGATAATGCTTCACATACAGAATCAAATGTATTCATGAAGCCGAGTACGGTAGCCGCCACCATCAGGGAATTGATTTCTCTTACCATGGAGAAACAGAGAAAAAAACAACTGGCTCCCAATCCAAACACTAATAACAAGATACTAAGCAGTGTTGCATTAGCTTGAGGGAGATAAAGGACCACGCTGAGCGATATTATGGCCAAAGAAGTTCCGATAAACATAAGTGGTTTTCGACGCTGCAGATGATCGGATAACCATCCTGAAATAGGGCAACCAATGGCAAAACCCACAAATATAAAAGAAATAGTTGAGGCTGCTGCTGTAGGTGATAAATGGTAAGCCTGTTTTAAAAAAGAAACTCCCCAGAGGCCGCCAAAGACTGAAATAGGGGCAAAAGCTAAACCACTATAAAAAGATAAAATCCAGGTTTGTTTGCATTTAAGGACAGTCGCTAGTTGTGTTTTTAAGGTCGGTCTGGGCTCGTTTAAATCCTTTCGTTGAAATTTTCGTTCCTTGACTAACAGAAAAAATAAAATAGCGAGCATAAATCCCGGCACTGCAATGTATTTCATGGCAATTTGCCAATCGAAATTTTTAACCAAAATGGATAAAGGCGCCTGACCGCCAATGGCTCCAAACATACCCGCAGTCATGCTGAGACCGGCTAGTAATGCAAATCGTTTCGGAGGAAACCAAATGGTAATGAGTTTGAAACAGGAAACCGCAGCAAATGCCGCTCCCAAACCGATAATGCCTCGAGTGATATAGGCATCAGTAATGGTAATTGCTTCTGAAAACAGGTAGACGCCAATGGCGCTAATAAGAATAGCTGCGGTAGTAATGTATTTTGGGTTGAAACGATCAAGAAGTATGCCGACTGGAATTTGTAAAATAAGATAAGAATAAAAAAAACAAGCAGCTAAATTGCCGAGCTGGGCGCCGGTTGCGTGAAATGATCGCATCAATTCATCGCTCATTACGCTGGGCGAAACCTGAAGTAGATATTTATAAAAGAAAAAAGCGGCTGCTAGAAACCATACTAGCCAAGAATAAAATGAGTCGCTTTTATCTGCTTTCTCTATTTGCATTTGGTTACCTCGTTCGTCCTTCGGACTCCTCCTTAGGCCAACTTCTCTTACCTTTTTTATAAGAGAGCAGGGGTTGTACTTTTGTATTTACCTATTACTGCTCAAAAAAAAACCCCGCAGCTCTGAGGAGGTGCGGGGTTTTTGGTTTGTTGTATTTTTACAACATATGCCCACACCTCGTAGTGGAATTGACCACCACATTTAACATTGCATGGACTTTGTTGATGCTGAAGATCATTTTAGTACCCTGAGTTTAAGCAAAAAATATAACAAGTTAACGACATAGTTACAAGTTCAATTGCCGGGATTGGCTAAACAGTGCAATTCTGCTCTATCTCTACATCTGACGCATTCCTAGAACTTTCGTCTGTTCCCGTTGTAGTCGCAAACAGACCCATATTCTGATACCACTTCCTAGCGGATTGATACAGTGTGTCGGTATGGCTTGAGATTTTTTTTGTTTGCATAGCAAAAACAGTGAGGCCGCCACAGAAACTCGCAAGACAGGTCATAGCAGAATAGGCTATCCCCAGTGGTGAATGAAGCTCTGGAGTTGATTTTAAATTAACTAAAAATGAAGTTAATGATCCCGCAGTCATGGAGTCTACACCCTTTAAATCCAATAATTTTATTAGGTAATCACCTAATAATTTTCCACCTAAGGCAGGCAATACGGGGGATCCAATAACATAAAGCGTGGTGGTGTAAACAATTGTTTTGAGCAAGTAGTAGAGGTTAGAATCCTGCATCAAGCTATTTTCATCCTTCGGCAAAATCTTGGCCAAAATAGCGTCTGTTAATTTGTCGATTAATGCAAAGAAGACAGAGTAGCCGATTCCTCCTAAAAATGAGCTTGCCAGCGATCCTTGTAACGTTTGGGTAAATGCCTGCCATTCCTGTTCATTAGTAATGGTGGATTCAGGTAGTCGCTGATAATTATTATTATCAGTCGCTGTGCCCGTAAGTATTTTTTCATTGATAGCCGTCAACAAGGACAAATTATCATTATTGTGAATGTCACCTCCGAGGGAAAGCGAAACTCCCTTGAGTTGCAGGTTCAGTGCAGATCCTGTCTTAGTGGTAACAGAAGATACGGACTCTCCTGAGAAAACACTCGAATTTTCAGGGCAAATTGCGAGCGGTGTCATGGCATATTGTCCAAAGGGGGCTTGCTGCTCACTGATGATTTGGCAATTAGAGGGAAAAGGATTGCCTCCGTAGCAATTATTGGTCATTACACAAGCATAATCAAAAACACCCGGTTCAAATTGTCCATTGGGGGTTCCAGTGATGGTTTGCCAAATGCCATCATTGTTCATCGTAGCCACATTGTTTCCAGTATAAGAAGACGTAATGCCTAAAGAAATTTTATTATTTGGCACTAGATAATGCTGATAAAGCGATATAGAAGAATTCACCGACTTCGTAAAACCATTGGGGTCATTGGTAGGTAGGTTCATCGGGGATTGATAATCACTGAGGAGAGAGTTGTAATTATAAGCATTAATATTGAATTGGTCGACGTAGCTTACTGCGTCGCGCAACCTATAACCCAAGAGATTAATGTCTGCAGGATTGGAAGGACCGGAAAAACTAAGGTCATATTGCTTACCGCTTTGATTTAACGTCTGACGAATATTTTGGAATAAAAAAACCATATTATTGCCATCTGCCTGCTTAGGGCGCCAATTAATATCCACTCCGGTAAAGTTATATTGTTCCAGGATACCTAGAATATTGTTACTGAAGGCAGTTCTCGCGCTGGGACTTGTGGCTAACGCAGACCAGGCATCAGGCGTGCTACCATTGATAGACAATGAAATCCGCATATAAGGATAGCCTTGTTGTAAGGCCATCAAGCTTGGGAATTGGGCGCTTGCTATAACTTCATTTCCGAGTCCGATGTTCCCATTGGCATCACAAATTAAGGGGGCATAATAAATTTGGTTTAGCTTCCTAGGATTGATGTCAGCAACACTAAATTGTCGTAAATTATCATTTTCATTGTAGCTACCCCCCACTCTAAAATTCGGAAAGGGATTGTTACAAGCATCGCCACTACATTGATTAGTTAAAGGTACTAGATAGGTAGCATCGGGAGTGTTAAGAGTAATATTTTGCGGTAGAGCGCCGATGTTGAGGGAGCCTTTCGCCGTCTCAAAGGAATACCCCAAGGTACCATTACTATTTGCTTTGAGGATGACAGGATGGGCCGGTTCCGTTAGTTTATAGGTAATAAAATTGCCTGACTCGTTAACCGATTGAATTTGAGCGCCTTGGGGAGCTAAATTGCCGTGAGGACGTGTGTTTATCACGGCGTTAGTCGTAAATTCAATACTAATAATTTCAGCATCGCCGTCGCCACTATTACTGATAATGAGACTACCTGCTCCTTTTTCCGGTGCCTTAAATTCAAATGATAAATTGGGTGTGCCAGTCGGGGGAATGGGAATATCAGGCGTAGTTACATCTGGCTGATGATCTGACTTCTTCGTCGTATAATAGACAATTACAGCAGTGGTGGCCGTAACCATGCTCACTGCAAAACAGGTAATAGCTCCTATCTTGACCTTTCTAGAGACCGTGGGTAGGCCGCCTAAAAGTGGTCGATCTTCATTTACATTTAAATTTCCATGTATATTTTCATCTCTATTGAGATAATTAGCATTAAAAATAAGGTGGTAAAAAGCATTCTTAACGTCTTGGGTAGTCTTCATAAATATACCTCATTGTTTTAATGAGACATCATGTCTAATTGAATTAAATATCCTAGATAATAAAACTGATTTATCGCGATTTGAGTGAAGCAAATGTGGGATTGGAAATGGTCATGGAATAATAGATCTTGGCGACCCATAAGGTGACTAGGGTTCCCAATAAAGCACCAAATATAACGTCACTTAGGTAGTGAAATTCTAATGCTAATCGACTTAAACAAACTAATAAACCAACTAAAATAAACACGGGCGTCAAACGTTTCCACACTAAGGAACAGCCTGTGACTAAAACGAACATACGTGTGGTATGCCCAGAGGGGGTGGAATTCATCAGAAATTGATGGCTCAAATAATGAAATCCATACAGTCCTTCTTGAAATAATAATTCCGGCCTATAACGACCTAGTAAAAACTTTAAAGAGGTTTCTAAAAAGATGGCGGCAAGCATAGCTATTGCAATGAATAACAAATTATTTGCCAGCTTACTTTGAGGATCTCGAAAAAGGATCGTAATAGAAATAAGAAAGCTGAGGACGGTAAACAAAACTGCAAAGCGGGGATCTCCAAGAAGGGTCACCGACTGATAAAAAGAAAAGGCAGTTCCGTTGTGCGCCAGATGATGAAAAGCATAAGCGAGAGGCTGATCAAAAAAGTTGAAGGACAACCAATAGAAGCCGCCACCCAATAGGAGTGCTGTTAAAGAAGTTTTATTCAACCTACTCATAGGCCTACCAGGTAATCTTGTCACTTAACTGGGCACCGGGAATTAAAATTAAAATAGTGGGTCATATTAACAGGATATATTGCCCCTGACAATAAAGTTAGTGGGCAGCAGCAGCCCTAGTCCCGACAGGTCAAGATTTGTTAGGCTTGCGTCTTTGTACATCCCATTTAATTTTTTTTGAATTAGCGTTTTCATCTTTGTTGGTTTTTTGTGCAGTTTGAGGAGCATCTATATCCACTAAAATATTGCCAATAATTTGGTATTGACTAGCCTGTTTGGTGAGGCCGAGAGGTACGCCCAGTCCCACTGCGACATTTTTAGCAGCTTGGATATAAATACCTGGCGTCAGGTAAGCTTCATTATCATCCCCATTATTGTTCCAAGTATTGTTAAACAATGTATATTCTAAGCTAAGGTTTACTTTTTCGCTTCGTTCCGCGATTCCAAATCCTAAGATTAAAGTGTGAGCAGCCCGATCGTCATCTTCTGGGGAGGAGTGTTTCTTTAATCGTTGTACTAAGCTGATACCCGTTTGTGAAAAAAGCTCAGTGCGCCACCCCCCATGAATAAAGTCTTTGGCAAATACGACATAAGGTTCATAACGAAAAAAGCCATCAGTAAGATTTTTATTAATATCGCCCGTAGGAATATGAAAATTGATCAGAACAGCAGCGCTAAAGGTTGATTTATTGATATACATCCAACTGTATTGAGATCCAAAATCACAATCCCCCAAGCCAGATGTACGCTGATTCTCTTCCAGCGCAGGCGGGATTTCTTTTTTGCCTCTTCTACCACTCAAGGAAACAGTGCCCCCCTGTTGGGAAAGAATGATGTAGGGCGTAAAGTTAAAATAAACAAACCAACTGTCTGTTACCCCATATGAAATCTGGGGATAGAGAAAAAGCAACCAGTCATCTGCATCCCGAATGTATTGGGGTTGAATAATAGTCTCATAGCTATCTTTAGCTAAGGGGAAAACAGAATAACTTAAAAAATAAGGTAGCCAATTATCTTCTGGTTGAACTGATTTTTCTTCATCAGCATAGCTGGGACACCAGCAGAGTAATATTAGCAGTACCGCTAAGAAGTTCTTCATCACATCCTGTAATAAGTTTATTAGTTTGTTTTGCTGTAACTATTCAGCGCAAAACTGAACGTTCGAGCAAAATTCAATTAGTACTGAATAGTTACGTTTTGCTATGATTTATGTTTGTTAACAGAAGTATGTGGCTGACATGCCTGCTAATAAACCAAATAAATGTCCTTCCCATGATACCTTCTCTTCATTAGGAAAAATGCTTAATAATAATCCGCCAAAGTAATATACACACACGAGCGCTAAGATAGCCGTAAGTATGGAAGGATTTTTATAAGCATACACTAATAAATAACCCCAATAACCCATCACCAAGTCACTCGCTCCAATATGAATTGCCCTGCGACCCAATAACCAAATAGCTCCCCCACTTAATAATACAATGGAGGCGGTGACGCAAATAAAATGTGTCAGCCCACCCGTCAAGATAAAAGTAAGTAAAACAAAGAGGGGAATCGAATTAAAAAATAAGTGATTGAATCCGCCATGAAGAAAAGGGTGTAATGGAATGCCTATTAAACCGAATAGATGGCGTGGGTATATACCAAGCAAATTAAGTCGATAGCCGATTAGCCAATTTACGAAAAGAATCGCCCATAGCATACCCACCAACATGAGCGCCATAGGGATATTCTCTTTAACAAGGTTAATTGCAGCCTGCAATTGAGCGAGAAAATTTTCCAACGAGTCACCTTAAGAGGTAATTTATTAATCTCTATTTTCTCTTTTCCAATTGGGAATGACAAATGATACCTCTGCTTATCAGGCCATTCCTTTTGGGCTGACAAGCAGAGTGTCTCATTTGAGGCCTCTCGTTTTCAGAATTGACTTTAAACTACCATTTTCTATAGCCGGTGGCTCCATAATAACCGCCCACACCTGAGGCGGCAGCGCCAAATAAAAATACAAAGAATGTTGCTAGCGCGGTAACTCCTGCACTGTTGGCTACATTTTCTGTTGATTTGCTAGGCGTGAGTGCTTTATCTCTATCAGAAGCAGCTTGTTGGGTAATGTGCTGAACTGCATTCCCTGCCTGTTGAGAACTACTTACCACGCCGCTAATGACACTGGTAGCCAGTACAAGGCCAATAACTAAAGCTAAACTCCATGCTAAAAATCCATGCAACACACCCGAAACGGGGTCCGCATTCAATCTCCTTGCGAGCCTGCCTGCTACAAAACCAGCTACAAACATGGTTACAATACCTGTAAGTATCAGCCATAACATAGCGCCAATACCTAATGCAAGCATACCGGTAGAGCTTGTGGTAAAGGCTGATAAGCCCAAACCTGCATTTAGGGTGTGAATTAAAAAGCTTAGTGATAAGGCGACTAATGCGCCGGCTATTATGGCTTGCCAAGACAATTCCCGAGATTGAAGATTTGTGTTAGTGACATCTTTTGGAAGTGGCGTCATTGAATTATCCCCCCTTCATTTATATATTAAATAATAGTATATCCCATGGTAAATATATAAGTATTTGATGCATATGTAGATTCTGTCTCGAAAGAACGGTTTGTTGTTCTGTATACTTTAGAATTGTGTGTATAATTTGTACATCTTACCCGATGGAGAGAATATGGAAATAAGTGACGAACTCTCTGGAGAGTTAAATCCAATTAGTGATGGGGCAAAAAGCACAAAATTCCCTCCTGCGCTGCAAAAAATCTATGAACAATTAATCAACCCAGACAAACCTGATAGCAATCGGTTTCGTGATGAATTAAAAAAAATATGCTCTATAATGCGCCCACATTTTGGCAAGAGACCTCTATTTGACTCTTGGCTGCCGGCATGGAACAAGCGACGGAAACAATTTACTATTTTGGAGTCAGCCATAGAGGTGGCTGAGACTTCCGGTAAAGATTTACTGTTGCTGTTACTATGCCGCCAAATTGCCAGCGAAAATACTAGCTGGTTTTCTCAATTGAACTCCTGGAATGCACTGCCCCGAAAAATAAAATTTTGTTTACAAAAGTATTTTTTCGAAGAAAGCTTGGCGATAGATATTTTCCCCTTTGAAAATAATGATTTTACTGCACAGAAATATATGGAACTCCTCTGTACCTACACAACAGTTCATCAACAAATGGTTGAGTTACAAGAAGAGTTGCAGCGGAGCACAAATTTAGCAGTTTTTGAAGAAAAAATAAATGACTATGAAGCGCTCTGTGGCATAAAAGATGGATTTATCAGCGCGCTTAAGAGTGAAGTGCAAGAATTGCAATCCTCTATACAGGATCAACAAATTAAAATTGAAGCGTTTAAAGTTTATGCAAAGCAAAATCAAGAACTAGAAAAAAAATTAGAGAAGTTGGTTACCAAAATTAATAAGAGTATTGCAGCCAAAACAATGGTGCTTGCTAGAAATCAACATCTCGAATTACAGGTAGAGCAACTTACTCAAGAAAACCAGCAGTTATCTACGCTGTCTCAAAATAGAAAAAAAATTATCACTTTGGAACAACGTTGTGAACAACTCGATGGTCATAACCATGAGCTAATTGCGGAAAACACCAAGCTGAAAGCACAAATATCTCGTCTACACCATGAGGGTGAAAAGAAGGAAGGACAAAAGAAAGTGGTATGGAAAAAACCAAGCAGTCGAGAAGATTTGTTGTGCAGATATGCTGAGACTCTAGCGACTTGTAGCGCCGCAGCTGATCAAAGCAATCGTGCTATTGACAAGTTATCAGCCGAGGCATTAATTATTCTGAGAGAATTAGATGAGGAGATTCATGCACTTATGGCGGGTGCCTCTGGTCCCAGATTCTTTTCTAGCAAATATTAAAATCATTACCTTGTTGATTACTGTTTGCTGCAGCATTAGCCAAACCGACAATATCTAATTGCTGTATTTTATATAGATCGTCTAGGCTATTCAAAACAAAATAGCGATTTTGAATAATGTCGTATCGATAAGGGGTCTCGAGCACTTTACCAATATCAAAAGCTTCTCGCTGAGGTTCGTTACTTTCTAAGGCATATACGGTCTCCTCCAGAGAAGATAAGATTCCCCCTCCGTAAATCCGTAATTGTTCATTAGAAGATCGGACCAAACCGAATTCGATGGTGAACCAAAAAATACGCCCCAGAAGTGATTGCGCTTTTTCGTTGGTTTGTAATGCCAATTTACCATACCACTCCACAAAATCAGCATAAGCGGGGTTAGTTAACAAGGGACAATGTCCGAAAAACTCGTGAAAAATGTCGGGCTCTTTTAAATAATCAAGTTCTTCACGTGTGCGAATAAAAGTGGCGGCAGGAAATTGTTTGTTGGCCAGCAAATTAAAAAATTCTTTCAATGAAATCAGTGCAGAAACTGGTTTAACGGACCAGCCAGTCGCTTCCTGTAGTTTTTGAGTGACTTCGTAACATTGGGGAACTTTATTATGAGGCAATGCTAGTTTTTGAAGCCCAGCAATGAATTCCTTGCAAGCCCGGTGCTCTACAACCTTTATTTGGCGCTCCATCAAAATCTGCCATGTCTCATTTTCTTCATCGGTGTATGAAACGTGGCCTGACGCATCAGGTGTTTTAGCTTTGTAGTTAGACATGGCTTACCTTAATTATTATTAGCTAGAAACATTATCAAAGCTTCTCGACCTAAGCAAGTTAGGGTTTAATCCTTTTAAAAATTAAATTCAAATTATACTAGCACTATAGATAAACCCAGAAAGTATTACGGAATACTTAGAGTAGATTTATCTGATCAATGGAGTGAATATAATTTCTTTTTTGCTGATCGGTAAGAAAAGCGGCGGTAAAACTGTTTTTAGCTAATCTAATCAATTCGCTATTATTTAAGTGCAGTTTATCTTGTACATCTCGATAATTGTCGCTTATATAACCATTAAAATATGCAGGGTCATCCGAGTTTACCGTCACGCATAGATTTTGCGCTAGCATTAGCTTTAAGGGGTGTTTTTCCAATGAGACCACCGCTTTTAGCATCACATTTGACAGCGGACAAACTGTGAGTGGTATTTGTCGGTTTACCAGTAATGAGACTAAGGCGGGATCTTCCATGCAGCGAATTCCATGATCTATACGCTCAACATCTAAAATATTGAGTGCTTCCCAGATATACTCAACGGGACCTTCCTCCCCTGCATGTGCTACACGTCTGAATCCTAGTTCTTTCGCTTTTTTAAAAATGTTTTTGAACTTTGATGGAGGGTTGCCTACTTCCGCTGAATCAAGGCCGATACCGACAATTTTTTTCTGGTAATCGAGTGCTTTCTCTAAAATAGCAAAGGTGTTAGCTTCTGGTAAATCTCTTAAAAAACATAAGAGTAAATGAGAAGTGATATCCAGCTCTTGCTCAGCTTTATCAAGTGCTTTAATTATACCTTTGACAACTGTGTCAAATGAAATATTTCGGGCGAGATGTGTTTGAGGATCAAAAAAAAGTTCAACATGTTTTACATTCTGTTTGGCCATTTTGGATAAATAGGCCCAGGTCAAATCAAAAAAATCTTCTTCATTAACCAACACTTGGGTGCCTTGGTAATAGACATCTAGAAATGATTGTAAATTAGAAAATTGATAGGCCTTTTTAAGGGTCTGCACATTAGCGTAGGGAAGTTTTATCTTATTTCTTTGCGCTAATTTAAACATTAATTCGGGTTCAAGGGTACCTTCAATGTGGATATGCAATTCGGCCTTGGGCAAAAGGCAGATAAGATCTTCCATTTTCTATCCTTATTGTATTGAACCTATGAATTAACTTTAGCATACCTCGAATAGGTTTCCTTATTTTCAAAATCAGCATAAAATAGCTCGGTATTTAACAATACGCATAACATATTTTATTGTGAGATCATAATTATGAAAAAAATGATTAAAATGTTATGGATGACGATAATAATAGGATGTTCGACCTCCGCTTTAGCTTCAAATCAAGATATGGGTACGGTAATAGGTGGCATTGCCGGTGGCATTCTAGGTAATAATATTGGTCATGGTTCTGGTCGGACGGTAGCCACTATTGGGGGAGCTGTAGTAGGTAGCTTGGTAGGTAACCAAATGGGGAATACTGCCGATGCGGCCGAACATTACAGACACACACATTGCTACCCTCATAGCGAATGGAATTCTTATCAGCGACCTTGTCATTATTATCCCCCCCGATATCCAGATACCTTTATCAGCAGAGATGGCAGATTATGCCGTCACAGTTTGCTGACTAGTCCTTATGGAGATCGAATCTACGCAACTTTTTGTTGTTATCGAATGTCACCCAATGGCTTTTGTGCAAGGTGGGTGAGTATCAACTAAATTAAAAGGGGGGAGGTGAGTGGTCTAACTCTCCCTATTTCTTGTTTAAACTTCCTTTTATTTTTTATACGCTATAATAATTAAACCGTTTTAACTTTAAAGGTAAAAGGAGGTTTTATATATGGCAAGTTCAACAGGTGCCCAAATAAAAAATTTGAGAGATTCTTCGCATAATCAAGGCAAAGAAAATCATTTTCTAAAATCTAGTTCTAATTCAGAACTTTCAAGTGACAAAAAAAGTGGACGCAAAAATAGTCCTTATGAATTGACACAACGTTATGAAAGATATTCAAAATATTGGTCAATTCTTTCTAATGTTGCGGCAATTGTTGCTGTTACAAGCGTTGTTTTTAACATCATGAAAAAACGCAGCCGTTGGTTGTAATTTTTTTTGTTAATGTTTCAAGCTTCGGCTTGAAACATTAACAATATTTTTCATTCCCTCTTAAAAAATTTATTTTTTGAAATAGACAAAAATCAAAAATAGCTATTTGATAGTGAGCTTGAGCTTGAGCTTGAGCTTGAGCTTTGAGTAGAGTCTGCCGCTCTTGCTCATAGTCAAGTCACTCCATGGCTTCTGATCAACTCTGTCCCGGGATCGCGTGACTGCCCTCAACGTCGTTCCACACATTACCTTGCACCTCGTTGTGTGCGCACTCTTCTCCAGCGTGCAGCCACCTACCCCTCCTACGTTGTCCCGCGATATCAGCTCAACTCGTGCCACGACATCACCCCCCTACGTCGTCCCGCGACTTGATCGCGGGATCCAGCATCGGAACCTGGATCCCGCGATCAAGTCG